>CAKSVK010000030.1 GCA_934502905.1 uncultured Chitinophagaceae bacterium | reverse complement strand
ATCAATGGTTGTTTCATCTGTCAACGGAGCAAGCTTGTCAGCGCTTCTGTTCCCATTTATCATGCAGCAGCTTCACCGCATCAAAAAATAGCAGCATGAATTCATAATTGAAAATAATATCGTGCCTGTCTTGCCCTTTTTCCGACTGCTCCATCAGATCATTTGTAATAAGACCTTTGGTCATTATCCATAACTCTTCCCGGATGGCTTCCATTCCCATAAAGTCGAAATACTCATGAATCACATTCCAGGCAGCTTTTTTATTTCCTTTATTCAACAGTTCCTGTTTCATGTTTTCAAGGTAGTTTGGTAGTGAATGCATAGGTTATTATTTTAAGGTTTGCGTTTCGTTGAGGTAGTATAACTGTGATATGAGAAGTAAACTGGTACAATAAACCACCGTCCCTTGCCCGATACTAGGCACTTACACCAGAGCTTTGGGTTTGCATGCAAGTGTAACTGGACAGCCGTTATCCTGAAAAAAATGCTTTTATATCGTCGAGGAGCGCTCATCCTTGTAATGAATGAGTCTTGGGTATATAAATATGGGGCTTACATACCGTGGCCCCATTTGGTTCTGACGCCTTATGTGACACGGATTTACAGCAAGCCCCATATCTATTTGACCGACAAAAGTAGTCAATCTTATAGACACGGGGTATACTTCTGCTGTCTCGCGTCACGGCGTCAGAATTGGGCCGCAAGACTCTTGGATTATACCTTTTTTGTTATTTATTAATGAGGTTAAACTATATTTCTATCTTTTATCAGTTCCTTAATAATTTCAAAGTTCAAATATAAACCTATTTTTCCAATAATGGTACATGTACCTTTGACAATTTTTATATATTTAACTCAATTGCTTCTCTATGGAAGAGGCAACCAAAATAGAGAAGTATCTTATACAAAAGGTGAAGGAGAAAAGAGAAGCTGCCGGATGGTCCCAAATTTTACTTTCTCAGAAATTAAATATGAGCGATAGCTTCGTCGGTCACGTAGAAACTCCTAAAAGGAGAGCCAAGTATAATGTGAACCACATCAATGCTCTTGCAAAAATCTTTAAATGTTCACCAAAAGATTTTTTTCCTGAAAAGCCTTTGTAAATAAGTTATACCATTTCAAAAATAGCTTTAGTATTCAAATATATCCAGGGGCTTGCCCAGTAGGTTTTTGCATGTGACCTGCTGTTATTCGTGTTGTCGGTGATGCCAACATATGATGTGCGTGCTTTTGCCTGTTAAGACGATAAAACAACAATACCACAGCCCCCATTTATCCCGGAACGATAAAATAAAAGTAATTAAATACTTTTATTATTAAAAGGCTTACCTTTGCTGTACGACCGAAATTTTATCACCAAAATATTATGATATGATCATAACGAACAACGAGAATGTCCTGGACGTGACCCTGCTGGAGCCCAGGAAAAAGCACCCGGCTATTTTTGCGCGGTTTGATGCGCTGGCGGAAGGAGAGAGCCTGACCATACACAACGATCATGATCCCAAGCCGCTGTATTACCAGTTGCTGGGAGAGCGGGGAGACGTGTTTATATGGGAGTACCTGGAAGAGGGACCGCAATGGTGGAAGGTGCGGATCAGCAAAAAGGTCAGCGGCAGCAGTAACGAGACGCTGGGGGAAATTGCGGCGAAGGACCTGCGGAAAGCGGAGGTGTTTAAAAAATACGGGCTGGACTTCTGCTGCGGCGGGAAAAAGACCGTGAAGGAAGCCTGCACGGAAAAGGGGATCGACAGCACAAAAGTGGAGAAAGAATTGCAGCAGGCGGATAAGAATATTACCGGTCGCCCCCTGCCGTATAACGAATGGGGACTGGACTTCCTGGCGGATTATATCGTGAACATGCACCATAGCTATGTTCGGAAGAACCTGCCGGAAATAAGGAAATATGCTTTGAAGGTGGCGGAGGTACATGGGGACCGTCACCCCGAACTGATCTCGATCCGGCAATTGGTGGAGCAGTTGTATGAAGAGCTGGGCGAGCACCTGGATAAAGAGGAAAAGCAATTGTTCCCGCTGGTGAAAAGGCTGGTGTCCGGGAATACAGGGGATGGGGTTACACAGGCGGTTTCTGTGAAAAATGCGGTGCAGGCTATGGAAACGGAGCATGTATCGGCCGGCAGTTGCCTGGAAGATATCCGTGCCCTGAGCAGCGATTACAATCTGCCGGAAGATGCCTGCGCAAGCTATGGACTGTTGTTTAAAATGCTGGAGGAGTTTGAAGACGATCTTCATCTTCATGTTCACCTGGAGAACAATATCCTGTTCCCGAAAGCGGTGGCGCTGGAAGAGAAGCTGAACTGATATGCTTTTACGTCATCCCGAATGGAACGCTCGCCTGCCGGGCGGGTAGGAAGTGGAATGAGAGATCTCTTGTCGCTTGATGAGATCTCTTCCTCCGCTCGAGATGACGGGATGGAGGTGTTTTCTTACGGCGCGTGAGGACACGCGCCAGGGCAGCGGGAGGCCCGGTTGCGTGGGGGACACGCAAAGTCCGCAAAAAATGACGCAAAGTATCGCAAAGACAAAAGCATCCAAAGGTGACTGGCGTTCTTTGCGCTTCGTGGCGGCTTTGCGTGAAATATGATGAGGTTCCCCGGTGAAAAGCTGCCTTCTTCTCCGGAGTGACAAATAAAAAAATAATAATGACTATCAACGCCGCTACAAAAATTGCCGCTATCCTGAAAGCGAACCCTGCTGCGCTGGACGCGATCATTTCGGTGAGTCCGAAGTTTGAAAAGCTGCGGAACCCGATCCTGCGCAAAGTGATGGCGGGCAGGACCAGCCTGGCGATGGCCGCAAAGGTGGGCAATTGCCGCGTAGCCGATTTCTTCCACAAGCTGAAGCCGCTGGGATTTGAAACAGACGATACCGTCGTTGTGGAAACGGAGGATAAAAAGCCCTTACCGGATTTTATCAGCTCCCTGAAAAAAGAGCAGATCATAGACCTGGATGTGCGCCCGGTGATCGCCTCCGGGAAAGATCCCCTGCAGCTCATCCTTCAAAAAGTCAAGACTGTGGAGCCCGGACAGGTGCTGAAGATCATCAATACCTTTGAGCCCACGCCGCTGATGGCCCTGCTGGGGAAGCAGGGATTTGTGTCTTACGCAGATACCATACAGCCCAACTGGATAGAGACCTATTTTTACAGGAAATCGGCCGGGGAGGTAACCGTGGCAGCCACGGCGAAAGAAACCGGGGCAGGAGAGGGCTGGGAAACGTTGCTGGAACAGTTTGAGCAGAAAATGCAGACCATTGATGTGCGGCACCTGGAGATGCCGGGACCGATGATGACCATCCTGTCTACGCTGGAAACACTGCCGGCGGATACCGCGTTGTTCGTGTATCACAAGCGCATCCCCGTGTTCCTGCTGCCGGAGCTGGCGGAGAGAGGTTACGGCTACCGCATCCGGGAGATCAGCGACGGTGAAGTGCACCTTTTAATATTCAGGCAATAATATGTTGGGCTTTGCAGCAAATACGGGTCCGGTTAAAACGACTTCCTACAAGGTGGTGCTGCCCTTTTATGTATATGCCGCCTTAGCGTTTTTAGCAGCCACGCTTCTTTTGCTGGTGGCGGCGCCGGCGTTCGGGCGGCATTATTTTCATCCGCATGTGATCGCGGTTACGCATATCATGGCTTTGGGCTGGGGCACCATGATCATCCTGGGCGCCAGTCACCAACTGGTGCCGGTGCTGATAGAGGGGAAGCTGTACAGCAATACCCTGGCATATATTTCTTTTATACTTACCGGCATTGGTATCCCGTTGCTGGTGTATGCGTTTTATCATTTTGATATGAATTTCCTGGCCCGCCGGGGCGGAGAGCTGGTGGTGAGCGGGGTAGTGGTGTACCTCGTCAACATGGGGGTGAGCATGTCCCGCTCAAAGTCCGAAAATGTGCATGCCGTATTTGTGTTTACCGCAGGGCTGTGGTTGCTGATCACGACTATTATCGGGCTGCTGCTGGTGTATAATTTTTCCACCCGCATATTCGCGGAGGACTCGTTGTATTACCTTTCGCTGCATGCGCACTTGGGGATCGTCGGCTGGTTCCTGCTGCTCGTTATCGGGGTGGGGTCGCGGCTGATACCCATGTTCCTGATCTCGAAATACAGCAATGCCCGTTTGTTGTGGTGGGTCTATGTCCTGGTAAATACCGGGCTGCTTTCTTTTGCGGTCTTGTTTTTCGCTGTATTGCCGGTGTATTATTTTATGCTACCGGTGTTGACGATCGCAACCGCCCTGGTGCTGTTCGGGTATTACTGCCGTAAAAGTTACCGGCAGCGGATACGCCGCCAGGTGGATGAGCAGGTGAAGATATCCGTGCTGTCGGTGATCATGATGCTGCTGCCGGTGGTGCTGCTGGGGATAATAATAGCAGCCTTATGGCTGACGGGCGAAAATCCCCGGCTGGTAATAGCGTATGGGTTCACCGTTTTTTTCGGCTGGATCACGGCCATCATCCTGGGGATGACCTTCAAGACCCTGCCGTTTATTATATGGAACAAGGTATATCATAAAAAAGCCGGGACCGGGCAGGCGCCCAATCCGAAAGACCTGTTCAGCAGCAGGGTTTTTAATGTGATGGCGGTGGCGTACCTCGCGGGGTTTGTTTTGTTCATCACCGGCGTGTTATTATCCGTTATTTTTGTCCTGCAGGTTGGGGCATTGCTCTTATTGCTGGCAGCCGCCCTGTATAATTTTAATGTATTGAAAACAGTCATGCATAAGCCCGTACAATGACCAGTAACCTGATAACCAATAATAATATTAAATCCACCATTGCCCTGGCATCCCTGGAGCAGGTGATGGATCCCGAGATCGGGCTGAACGTGGTAGACCTCGGGCTGATATACCAGATCGATTTCAACGAGGAAGAAAAAAAGATATACGTGGCCATGACGCTCACCACGCAGTTTTGCCCCATGGGAGAATCGATCGTGGATGGCGTGAGACAGGCGTTGCAGCAGCTCTTTCCCGGTGATACGGTGCAGGTGGAGCTTACCTTCGACCCGCCCTGGAGTTATGAGCAGATCTCGGAAGAAGGACGTAAATTTTTAAACCGGTAGACCATGCTGAGCCTTACCTGCAAATATGCCATCAAAGCGGTGATCTACCTTGCCTCGAAACAGGAAACGCATATCAATGCCGGGGTGAAAGAAATTGCGGAGTATATTGATGCCAGCGGGCATACCGTTGGCAAGCTGCTGCAAAAGCTGGTAAAGGAAGGGGTGATCAACAGTGTAAAAGGACCTTCCGGGGGATTTTATATCACAGCCCGCCAATTGGGACAGCCGATCATGGTGATCGTAAAAGCCATTGACGGCGAAAATGTTTTCAAGGAATGTGGACTGGGATTGTCCCGTTGCTCTTCCACACACCCATGTCCTATTCACAACGATTACAAAAAGGGACGCGATATCATGGAGGCGTTGTTCCTGAACAACCGTATCAATGATCTGTACAAGCCCGTCAGCAAGGGGTTGGCTCATTTGGTTGGGTGAAGTCCTGAATCAACAATTCTTATTTTGTCATCCTGACGCAGGAAGGGTCTATTCCCTGGTTTCAGACGTTTCGTGCCTCAGAGGGACATCCCTGACTGGATAATCTGCACTTAAACTGCACGTGAGGACACGTGCAGAGGCAGAGACCAGTCCGCACGCGACTTCCCCAATGGCTTATTTACAGTGGTTATATCCTGCTTCCTGGCACACTAGGGGAAGGATCTGTTGATCTGGCAGCAGGGTCTCATGGCTACCCGTATGCCTTTGCATGAAGGCCCCGGCGAGATGTTAGGATTGTAAGCCCAGCTTACTTCCGTTATTTGTCACCCTGACGCAGGAAGGGTCTATATCCGCGTGGTTTCAGACGCTTCGTGCCTCAGAGGACATCCCTGACTGGATAATCTGCACTTAAACTGCACGTGAGGACACGTGCAGAGGCAGAGACCACCCTGTCGCGTGTCCGCACGCGACTTCCCCAATGGCTTATTTACAGTGGTTATATCCTGCTTCCTGGCACACAGGAAGGGTCTATTGATCCGACGCCAAGGTCTCATGACTGGCCACATAGCTTTGCATGAAGACCCCGGTGAGACGTTAGAATTGTAAGCGCAGCTTATTTCCGCTATTTGTCCTCCTGACGCAGGAAAGATCTATGTCCGCCTGGTTTCAGACGTGTCCTGCCTCAGAGGGACATCCCTGACCGGATAATCTGCACTTAAACTGCACATGCGGACACGTGCAGAGGCAGGAGACCGCCCTATCGCGTGTCCGCACACGATTTCCCCAATGGCTTATTTACAGTGGTTATATCCTGCTTCCTGGCACACCAGGAAGGATCTGTTGATCTGGCAGCAGGGTCTCATGGCTACCCGTATGCCTTTGCATGAAGACCCCGGCGAGACGTTAGGATTGTAAGCCCAGCTTACTTCCGTTATTTGTCACCCTGACGCAGGAAGGGTCTATCCCGGCTTGATTTCAGACGCCTCGGACAGGTCGTAGGACGATAGTGAAGATAAACGACTATTTTAACGGAGTCCTTTTCCCCATTCCACCAGCTTCAATACTTCATTGGGAACATTGTTTATTTTCTCATCCCTTTTTTCTCCCAGCCTTACGATCACCAACTTTTTTTCAGGAATGCAGATGATATACTGACCCAATATACCGCGGGCATAAAAAATACCAGGCTGATCGGGAAGGATCCACCATTGGTACCCGTAATAGTTGCAGGCTTTACCCGTTTCGTCGGGGATATTGCAGGGCGTAACAGAAGCCGCATAATAAGCGCTGTCGATGACCGGGATGCCTTTTATTTTACCGCTGTCCAGCATCAGCTGGCCCAGCCGTGCAAAGTCACGGGCATTACTGTTGAAGCAGCAGTAGGCTTTTTCATTTCCGCCCGCTTTGTCTGTGCTCCATAACGCCGGATGCTGCGCCCCCAGAGGTTGCCAGAGCTTTTCGGATGCATAATCGCTGAGCGATTTGCCGGTGGCTTTTTCTACTACCAGTCCCAGCAGCTGTGTATCACCGCTTTTATAAAAATGATACGTGCCGGGCTCCTGCACGATATCAACCGATGTAGCTACCTGGTACAGATCAGATCCATAATAAGCCTGCGTGGTGACAGACAAAGGATTGGCATAACTTTCATCCCAGTTGCTGCCACTGCTCATCGTAAGCAGGTGCACTATTTTGAGCTTTGCTTTTTCTCCTTCCGCGAATTCCGGGATATATTTTCCCACCGCATCTTCCACAGATGATATCTTACCTTCCCGGATGGCAATTCCCGTGAGCAGGCTCACGATGCTTTTGGCCATCGAAAAAGAATTGGTCAGGGAGCTGTCGTTGTAGTCCAGCCAGTATTTTTCTACGGTTATTTTACCGTCTTTAACTACCAGCAGTGCTGCCGACCGGATCGTTTCAAGATAATCATTCAAATCCCCGGGGATATCCGTTGTATAGTCCTCTGCCTGCGGCCAGGCAGCAGGTGTGACTGCGGGTTGCACAATGTTGTTATCAAAGATCTTGTAATCGTCTACGTTGGCGAAATTATATACCACCGCTTTGTAGATATAGGGTTTACCGATGATCAGGGGCAGCAAAGCAATGATGAATACGATGATCAGGATGATACGGGGTTTGCGGGTGTTCTTTGCCATATGATATTTCAAATTGAAGATTCAGGAAACCTGCTTATTTTCACAGGCTAAGATAAAAGAATTTGTATATGGAGATTGTTATTTTAGATGGATTCACATTAAATCCCGGTGACCTGAACTGGAAGGCATTTGAAGCGTTGGGTAATCTTACGGTATATGACAGGACTTCCCCCGGGGAGGTAGCTGAGCGGGCTGCGAATGCCGATATGGTGCTTACGAACAAAACAAAGGTGCTGGCCGATGCTATCGGGCAGATGAAAAACCTGAAATATATCGGTGAAGTAGCCACCGGGTATGATAATGTTGATATCAGGGCCGCGGCTGCCAGGAATATTCCCGTTTGTAATGTACCCGGTTACAGTACCCATTCTGTTGCACAGCTTACCTGGGCGTTTATCCTGGAGCTGACCTATAACACTGCGTTTCGTTCTGCAGCAGTACATGATGGGGCATGGACGCGCAGTAAAGATTTCTGCTTCGGGCACGAAGGCCTTTTTGAGCTGCAGGGCAAAACCCTGGGGTTGGTGGGGCTGGGACAGATCGGGCTGGCGGTGGCCAACATCGCGCTGGCATTTGGGATGAAGGTGCTGGCGGTGGTGAGGGACCCGTCAAAATATGATGTAAGCAATATTGAATTTACCGACCGGGAAACCTGCTTCAAAAGATCAGACTTTATAAGCCTGCACTGCCCGTTGACAGATGATACCAGGGAAATGGTGAACGCGGACCTGATCGGAAAAATGAAACCTTCTGCTTATATCGTGAATACGGCCCGCGGCGCGCTGATACAGGAAGCTGACCTGGCCAAAGCCTTACGGGAAAGGAAGATAGCCGGCGCTGCTGTAGACGTGTTATCCACCGAGCCTCCCGCAGCAGATAATCCGCTTTTGGGGGCGCCGAATTGTATTATCACCCCCCATATTGCCTGGGCAACAAAAGAAGCAAGACAACGATTGCTGAATGAATCCGCAGAAAATATCAAAGCGTTCCTGAGCGGTAGTCCCAGGAACGTAGTGAATGGTGTAACACAGTAATGGAGATTGTGTTGCTCTCCGCTTCGGTAAAATATCCGCATACGATTGCGCGATATATGGCGGTTATTTTGCCCTACATTTGGTTTATCAATTAAACATTACCGCATATGAAACACTTGCTGCTATTTTGTCTTTCCTTTTTCCTGTTGCCAAGCACACATGCCCAGACCAACATCAGCATTATACCGGAGCCGGTTTCTTTGATTCCTGCGGAGGGTGTTTTTACCCTCAAAAACAATGCTTCCATACAGGCGGAAGGCGATGCAGGCAAGGTAGCAGATATTTTGATAGAGGCATTGAGCGCTACGGGCTTTCGTTTCAACAAAACGACCGATGCCGGGGCAGAGGTAAAGTTGGCCCTGTTGAGCCACCCGGATGCGGAGCTGGGAAAAGAAGGATATAAGCTTTCCGTTACCCCTGCAGCAGTAATAATTGAAGCGAACGAAGCGGCAGGATTATTTTATGGCGTGCAGTCTTTTCTACAACTGCTTCCCAAAGAAATTGAAAGCAGGAAGGTTGTAGCCGATATAACGTGGACAGCTCCATGCGTTACCATAAAAGATTATCCCCGTTTCGGATGGAGGGGAATGATGTTTGATGTGTCCAGGCATTTTTTTACGAAAGAAGAGGTAAAGCGTTTTATTGATGATATGGTGAAATACAAGTACAATCTCCTGCATATTCACCTGACCGATGACCAGGGGTGGCGGCTTGAAATAAAGAGCTACCCGAAGCTGACGACTGTAGGCGCCTGGAACGTGAAGAAAGAGGGACGTTTTAATACCTTCTCCAAACCGGCGTCGGATGAGCCGAGAGACTATGGCGGGTTTTATACGCATGATGATATCAGGGAGATCATTGCATACGCATCCGGCCGGTTTGTAAATGTGATGCCGGAGATTGATGTGCCGGGGCATAGCCTGGCAGCGATTGCGTCTTACCCCGAGCTTTCCTGTACACCCGGTGCAGACAAATACGTGGTAAACTCAGGCGAGCCCTTTATGGTATGGCCTCCGGGCGGGCATTTTTATGGATTGGTAGACAATACCCTTTGTCCCGCCAATGAAAAGGTATATGCTTTCCTGGATAAGGTTTTTACAGAAGTAGCCGGGCTTTTCCCGTTTGAATACATCCATATCGGAGGTGATGAAACAGCAAGGAACTTCTGGGAAAAAAGTGCCACCATTAAAGCGCTGATGCAGAAAGAAAAATTAAAGAACCTGGATGAAGTGCAAAGCTATTTTGTAAAGCGGGTAGCGAAAATCGTAGAATCAAAAGGGAAGAAGGTGATCGGCTGGGATGAGATCCTGCAGGGCGGACTGGCGCCGAATGCGGCTGTGATGAGCTGGCAGGGTGTAAAGGGTGGGATAGAAGCCGCCAAACAGCAACATGAAGTAGTGATGAGCCCTACTACATTTGTGTACCTGGATTATATGCAGGGTGATGCTGTCATAGAGCCTCCTGTATATGCCAGCTTACGTTTTAGCAAAACATATGAATTTGATCCGCTGCCCAAAGGAGTTGATCCGAAATATATAAAAGGCGGGCAGGCTAATTTGTGGACAGAGCAAATATACAATATGCGGCACGTGCAGTATATGCTTTGGCCCAGGGCCTTTGCCGTTTCGGAATCGCTATGGTCGCCGGCGGAAAAAAAGGATTGGGATGGTTTTATAAGCAAGGTAGAAAAACAATTCGGACGCCTGGATATGGCCGGAACAAAATATGCACCGGCATTGTACGACCCGATTGTAAAGGTCACCAAAAATGCCAGGAACCTCCCGGTGGTAACGCTGAGCACAGGGATCAAAGGACTGAATATCCATTACAGCTTTGATAATTCATATCCGGATAATTTTTATCCGAAATATGAGTCAGCTTTAACGGTGCCCAAAGATGCGCAGGTGATGCGGGTGATAACCTACCGGGACGGCAAACCGACAGGCAGGATGATCTCCATTACTATGGCTGACCTGAAAAAGAGGGCAGGGATTAAATAAATTTTCAGGTCGCGCCTTGATCCCGCGTCAGGAAGCGGTTTTCGAACTGCAGGTGAGGACACGTGCAGGGGCAATGGGGTGCCTGCCTTTGCCCGGTTGCGCTGTTCGGTTGTCCGTCACTGATAGATTCGGTCGATATGCAGGCTGCATGTGAAGACAGGTGTAGGCCCCCCCCCCATGGGTTGCCCGGCATCCGTTACGTGGGCACACGCAACTTTCCGGGAATACTCATTTGCAGTCGCTTACCTATATGTATTCGGAAAATTACACTATCGGCTTTAAACTTTCGTTTATAATACCAGTCCAAAGTGACTGGTATTATTTTTGACCATATCATAATAAATAAATTTCTTATGAAAAGAATTGCTGTTGTATTGGGATTGTTTCTTTCCGGTTTTATGATTGTATCTTCTGCCAAGGCCCAGGTGCTTAAAAATTTATTGGGCGGCGATAAGGGCAGCGACAATATAGCAGCGGGATTAAAGGAAGCCTTATCTATTGGTGCAGAAGCTGCTGCAAAAAACCTGTCATCCGTTGACGGGTACTTTGCGAATGCAGCTGTGAAGATATTAATGCCGGATGAAGCGAAAAAAGTAGAGGAAAAATTGAGAGCGATCGGGTTGGGAAAGCAGGTGGATGATGCGATCCTGAGTATGAACCGTGCTGCGGAAGACGCCGCCAAATCGGCCACACCCATTTTCGTTAATGCCATCAGGCAAATGAGCATCCAGGATGCTGCTTCTATCCTGAAAGGAGGAGATGACGCTGCCACCGGTTACCTCAAATCAAAGACCACTTCCCAGCTGACAGAAGCTTTCAGACCCGTGATTGAAAAATCGCTGGAAAAAGTAGATGCTACCAAATACTGGAATGCCGTTTTTTCCGCCTATAATAAAGTTTCGCTCAAAAAAGTGAACCCCGATCTTGGCGCTTACGTTACGGAAAAAGCATTGTCGGGCATTTTTTACCAGGTAGCACAGGAAGAGCTGAAAATACGCAAAGATCCTTTGGCCAGAACCACCGACCTGCTGAAGAGTGTTTTTGGAAACTGAGGAGATAAGGAGTGGTAAGTAGTAAGTGGTTAGTGATAAGTAAGATGCAGGTCACAGGTTGTAGGCAGACAAGACACAGGATTCAGTGACTGTCCTGCGTCCTGCAACTTGTAACTAAACTGTCACTAACTACTTCCCACTGATCACTTACGACTCCTTACTTGCCTCCTTTTTACCCCAGGATAAACCCATATTGTTGAGAATCCTTTATCTTCGGCAAAAGTATTTATGACCATTACGCTCGTCATTATCATCATGACCTGTATCGTTTCCTTTACAGCGTTCAACAACCAGAAGGTAATGGATGATCTTATTTTCTATCCGCCGGCCGTACAGGAACAAAAGCAGTATTACCGTTTTATAACCTGTGGCTTTATTCATGCCAACATACCCCATCTTTTGTTCAATATGTATTCTTTCTGGATATTCGGGGAATATGTGGAAGTAAGGTTCATGACGATCTTCGGGCCGGGAGGGAAATGGCTCTACCTTTTGATGTATGTAACGGCGCTGGTTGCCTGCCTGCTGCCCACCTATGTTAAAAACACGAATAACTATTACTACAGGAGTCTTGGCGCCTCCGGCGCGGTGTCTGCCGTGATCTTTGCCTTTATCTTCCTGGAACCGGTCCGCGGCATCGGACTGATCTTCCTGCCCGGTCTGAATATCCCCGGGTTCATCTTCGGGGCTTTGTTTATCGGCATTTCCTCTTACCTGGATAAGAAGGGTGGAGGCAACATCAATCATTCTGCCCATATATGGGGCGCCTTGTATGGAATTGCCTTCCTGGTAGTGGCGGGATTTGCTTCCGGTCACAACCTGCTGCATCATTTCACAAGGCAGGTACAGAGCTATATTACAAACTTTTAATTTTGAAGATTAGTTCTGGATCAATCCGCCAACCGGAAGTCCGCTGGGTACTTTATCCGGTATTTTCCGGTCGTAATCATCATCATTTAATGTATTCAGGAATTCAACAATGGTGTTGATGTGCTTGAATTCCACCCTTACCTGCTTTGCCAGCGTGTCCAGGTGCTGCCGGGTCAGGTTTTTATTCTGCAGCTCTTTGCCCTGCAGATCTTCATAAAAGGTCATTACGCTTTCAAGCGTTTGTATTTTACCGTTATGCATATAGGGCCGGGTCCGCCGTAGGTTTCTCAACGTGGGTGTGCGAAAAGCGTAGGTTTGGTCAATGCCTGAGTCAGAAAAGCCAAGCTTGTCGTTGTCGGCAACACCCAGCACATGCGGTTTAAAATCCGACAGCATCGGGCCGCCGTGGCATCGTGCACAGCCCGAGCTGATAAAGAGCTGCATGCCCTCTATTTCTCTTGCAGACAACGCAGATTTGTCGCCACGCATATATTTATCAAACCGGGAATTGTTGGCTGTAAGGGAGCGTTGGAAAGCAGCCAGCGCTTTTGCAAGGTTGGTGTCTGTGATGTCTTTGTCTTCGGGAAAAACGGTATTGAATTCTTTCCGGTAAGCAGGAATATTATTCAGCCGTTTCACCACTTCCGGTATGATATCCTCTTCATGGAAATCATGCCCCCGCATTTCCTCCAGCGTTTTGATCGGTATCAATGCCTGCTCTTCCAGTCCTGAAGCCCGCAGGTCCCAAAACATAGGCGCCGTAGCCGGGGTGTACTGACCATTGTTGTCAATACCGTTAAAGGCAATATTCAGAAGCGACTGGGAATTACGTTTGGTAAATGGAATATTGTTCGGCTTCCTGAATACCCTGCTTTGTCCCAAACCTTTGCCATTAACGCCTATGGGCAGCTCCAGGCTCTCTGCATACCCAAATTCGGGATGATGGCAGGTGGCACAGGAAACATCCTTGTTGCCCGACAAAATAGGATCATAAAACAATAAACGCCCCAGCTCTATCTTTTCGGGTGTGGCAGGATTGTCGGGTGGTGAAAGATAGCTCAATGGCAACGCATCTATTTTACCGGGATCAGATTGTTTTTTAGGCGTGATCTTTACCTGCTGGTTAGCGTCAGGCTCCCGGCAGGCTTCAATAATAACGACACAGCAAATAATGCAAAACAATAAGGGAAGGAACCTGTACATTTTTTTTGGGGTCATAACGGGTCAGAGGGATTATCGGGATTGAAACCGCTTTTGCAGGTATTGCTGCAGCACGATAGCATGCGTATGTGCTTCGTCTTTGGCAGCATATACAAGTGTGATCAATTTTTGTTTTTCATGCCGGGTTATAAAAGCATCCACGGCTTCGTTCGCTGACAACTCCAGTGTATATTTTTTCTGGAAAACAGACCAGTGTTCCGGCTTGTGTCCAAACCATTTTCTGAGATCGGGGGAAGGGGCAATATCTTTCGCCCACTCGTCAATTTCCGCTTCCTCTTTTGTAAGTCCCCTCGGCCACAGGCGATCAACCAGCACCCTGTACCGGTCGGTTTTGAGCGGTGGGTCATATACCCGTTTTATATGTATAGTGGGATGCATACCGGCAAAGCTTTCGATGCCGTAATTTAGGAAAAACACAGAGGTTTTTGAAATATATTCAGATGATGTTTGTCAGGTATGTTGCCCGGAGCGGTAGTATCTTTCCGTTGATCTGCGGTGATATTATCGGAGATAGTGTGGATCTTTAAAGCGATGCAAAACATTCACTATAACCTTTCTGCATATTTTAAAAGCCTCGTCCCCCACAAGCGCTGCGGGATCTGCGGGAAAAATATAGTGTTCCGAGCCATGGGCACCTGTTGATTTTTCCCGGACACGCTGCCACTTTTCCCATATTTGTCAGGGTTATTCCGGCCAGATGCTGCTTTCCTCCTTCAACCATCCGATCACCTGTTGCACCACCAGCATCTCAATGTTTGAATGATTGACCTGCCTGTCATGGATCGTTTCGTCACTAAGGTCAATATTTTGTATTGCTGCTGTATTGTGTGAGTATGCCGGCAAACCATACGAAAACAGGGGAGGTCTGGAATTCTTCTGGTACACGTTGATATTTTTCTTTACGTTGGCCGGAACCGAACGGTCGATCTTTGCCGACCATGGACCGTTGGCAATATCAACGGTGATTAAAAGCGGTACAGCATGGGTTTCCTCCACCATGCGGCTGAGCTGTAATACAAGCTCTCCGCCTTTACTGTATCCATAGAGAAACAATTCGGAAGGAGCATATTCGCGCTGGAGCCTGGTTACCAGCTTACGCAGGGTGACCCCAAAATCCAGGAAATAATTATAGTTGATTGCCAGGGTTTCATCAAAAAAAGGGCTTATGGATTCCCGGATGATTTTTGTTCCTGTGGAAATGCCTCTTAAGCCGGAGAACAGGTCTGAGCCTCCTACCAATATAGCAATGCGTTTTTTCATTATTTACCCGATGATAATAAGCGCGTTTCTCTTTTCAACTTATTGGCTGTAAATGTAAAAATACCTGGCGGAATTTATAACCATTTTATTATCCGGGAACACTATTAGTTCCTGTAGTAACCACTAAGAAATGATGAATCAAGGGAAAGCTTAATGATCCTTAACTTCTCATACCCGCCTGAACGACGCCGGTGGCCCCAACGCGCTTGATTAATGAAAAATGTTAGTTACATTAGCTTTCAAACCAATGATAAAAAATGAAGATCATTCCCAGGTCCATAGCTGCTGTTGCTTTATCTGTTTTATTTATATCCGCATCTTATTCCCAACAAAAAGCCACCTATGTAATTGTGCATGGGGCATGGGGCGGTAGCTGGTCCTTCAAAAGAACGGATTCTATTTTGTCGGCAAAAGGCTACACTGTTTATCGCCCCCAGCTTACGGGGCAGGGAGAGCGTGTCCATTTGGCTTCGCCGGACATCGATCTGAATACCCATATAAAAGACGTGGTCAACACCATTCTTTTTGAGAACCTCCATGATATCGTGCTGGTAGGGCATAGTTATGGAGGAATGGTGATCACCGGTGTGGCAGACAGCATTCCTGAGCGGATAAAGCAACTGATATATCTTGATGCCTTTGTTCCCGATGACGGGGAAAGCGCCATAACCGCCAGGGCGGACGGCCAATCCGGCCCGGAAAGAGAATCGGTGAATGGCTTCATTGTTCCCCAATGGGTAAAAGAAACAGATCCTTTACCCAAAGATGTTCCCCAATCGCTGAAAACCTTTACAACCCCCGTTTCCTGGAAAAACCCCCAGGCAAAGGCTTTAAAAGCCACTTATATACTTACTGTAGATGAAGGCAAAAAACCGGAAGAGGACTTTTTTTACCTTTTTGCGGAAAGAGCCCGTAAACGAAACTGGAAAATCGTAGAGATGACAGCCGATCACAATCCCCAGAACTCAAAGGTAGCTGCGTTCGCGGAGTTGCTCATAAAGGTACTGAACCCATAGTGTATACATGAAAGTTAGTCTTACACGGCTGGTATGGATCGCTGTCCCGGGCGTCCTTCTTGTTTCCCTGCTGTTATGGTGGTGGCTGTTTTATAATACAGGGTTAAGCGATTTTGCTTACTTACGGCTGATGGTGCCGGCATTTACAATGTTGCTTGTGCTGCATTATATTGTAGCAGATCGTATAACAGACGGTTATGCTTATTACAACAGGGAGGTATTACGTCATTTGCTAAAACGGTTATTGTTCTGGGCTGTGGCGTTGGCGATCCTGTCCCTGCTGGTGTATGCAGCGTACAAAATTGAAGGCGGCATAGGCGCAGGATACCTGGCCTTTTTCCTCCTCGTAATTATCGCGACTATTTATTACAGCTTTATCGTTATCGAAGCGATCGTATTATTGTATAAAAGGAAATTCCGGAAGGCTTATTGTAACCTGGTCATTGCTGTCATCTCTCTTGTGTATTGTATATTGTTATCCTGATGCCACGAAGATATGTCCGGGCGTTATATTGTTGAGGGAGAACGCTCACAAAGTAGATACTTCCTTGCGTGCCAATAACATGTCATTGTTTCTCATCGGTCTGCAGGAAGTTGATGGTTTTCGGATATCCAGGGTGCAAAGGTTGCGTGGGAATGCGCAACCGGGCGCCCACTGTCCCCGGCGCGTGTCCTCACACGCAGTTAGATACAGGTTGAATGTATCGGTGAAAGCTCTTGCATGTCACGACTCGGTGATTGAGATTACTTACCGGCGGCAATTATCAAAGCCAGGCCGGTTATGAATAGGAAAAACATAGCAAAAATCATTCTTCTAACGGGGACATTTGCCCCCTTGAACTCTTTCCATATGAGTACGCCCCAAAGTGCTGCTACAAGTGTTGCACCCTGCCCCAGGCCGTATGATATAGCAGGACCGGCTTTCTCTGCAGCTATCAGGTTGAAGAGATTTCCCAGTCCCCAGATAGCGCCACCCAACATGCCTACCAGGTGTAGCCTTCCACCCTTAAAATAATCTGCATAATGCAGGGGAGTACCCTCGAGCGGCCTCCGCATCAAAATGCTGTTGAAGAGTATATTGCTGAGCAGTATGCCTGTGGCAAATACTACAAACGCTGTATAAGGAGTCATTTTGCCCACGGCAGGCGATACGAAATTTTCCAGGTCCATTGCTGAAGCCACAAAAGAATAGAATGTGGACATCAATATGCCTGCAATCACAGATACGACGATCCATTTGGTAACTCCTTTTCTGCCGGTAGCACCCATATGTTTGCTGTAGGCCACCGCGTTTATAATAATGGCGATACTAACCAGCAGCACCCCGGAGAACAGCAATACAGGATTGCCTTTGCTTAGCAAGATGTAGTTGATCACTACGCCGATAATGAGCGCCAGACCAATTCCTACCGGAAAGGCAACAGCCATTCCCGCACCGGCAATGGCAGCGGTGAGCAACATATTGGCCAGGTTGAAAACAAAGCCGCCGATCAATGCGTTGACGATATTGCCGCTTCCGGCCTGCCGGATATCTTCCAGGAAGCTTCGCCCTTCTTCACCATAGCTCCCCATGGTAAAGGCAGCCAGCAGCGAAAAAACGAAAATGCCGATCACATAATCCCAGTAGAACAGCTCAAATCGCCATTTTTGCTGAACCAGTTTCTGGGTATTGGCCCAGGAACCCCAGCACAGCATGGTGACAAAACAAAATAAGATCGCCAGCGCGTAACTTTCGATGATAAACATATGACATTGTTTTAGGACAGTATATTTAACCAGTTCGTCAAGTCAGGGATCGGGCAATCAATTCATTCCGGTACGGAATGGAGGATTGCGCACCCATACGGGTAACAGAGATAGCGGCTGCTTCACAGGCAAAACGGACGGCTGCTTCCGTTTCTTTCCCTTCGGAAAGCGCCACTGTCAATGCTCCGTTAAATACATCACCTGCTGCAGTGGTGTCCAGCGGTGTCACCTTGGGGGCTTCTACTAAAGTGCATTTGTTCCCCTCGCATATGACAGCGCCTTTAGACCCCAGTGTCACAATCACTTTTTTTACTCCTTTTTTACAAATCAGCAAGGCGGCTTTTTGGGCATCCCCGATACCATCAACAGGAATGCCTGCAATCATGGCCGCTTCTGTTTCATTAGGGGTAAGTATATGGATATGGCTTAACAGCTCACTCGATAAAGGAGCCGCCGGCGCCGGGTTGAGAATTACTTTTATGTTGTTTGAAAAGGCATACCCGGCAACATATTCTACCACATCCATGGGTATTTCCAGCTGCATCAGCACGGTGCCGGCACCGGCTATAACAGGAAGCGATCCTTTGATATCTTCTATGGTAAGGTTTGCATTTGCGCCGGAAGCAACTACTATACTGTTTTCCCCTTCCTTATCAACTGTAATTAAGGCGACGCCGCTCGGTAAGTCCTCGTCGGAGACCAGGTAAGCGGTATCTATATTTTCATCGCTGAATAATTGAGCGAACTGTTTTCCAAAAACATCATTCCCGAGCTTGGAGACGAAAATTACTTCCGCACCCAGCCGTGCAGCAGCCACTGCCTGGTTGGCTCCTTTCCCTCCCGGGTTCATGAAAAAAGATCCGGAGAGCACTGTTTCTCCGGGAACAGGGATATGATCTGTTTTAACAACCATGTCCATGTTAGAACTGCCGACAACCACTATTTTTCCGGGTTCCATATAGCAATCAATTTATTGGTTATTAATCATCTTCTCTCTAAAGCTATTCTATACATCTCCTATTTAAAAATCATTTATTTTCAATTTTCATAACTTTAAAAGCTATTATTTGATGATAATTGTCTGTATTTTATTGAATATTAATTAATTGCATTTAAATTTATTTTCAATATGCAATTATTATAAACAACAGCCATGTCCAGGATAGGTGCAATTAAGCTGGTCAAATCTTTGTCGGGCGCCGAAAAACGTTATTTCAAGCTATACGCAAAAAGGCAATCTGTTAGCAGGATCTATTTAGATCTTTTTAAAATAATAGGAAATGCAAAAGGAAATGATGCAGCCTTGATGGAAGCTGCCTTCAAAAAATTACATAAGCATGCATCAATACATAATGCTGCAAAATACCTGGTTAAAATTTTAACCGACAGTTTAATACAATTAAAGATGGGGCGGGATGCATCGTTCCAGTTGTTTCAGGGCATAATGCGTGCGAAGATCCTGCACGAGCGCTCCCTGCCCGGGGAAGGATATGCAGCGCTTCAGTCATTACGTGCCAGGGCTATAACATTTCAGCACCCTGTAATCACCTACCTGACTTATCGGGAAGAGCTCAATTATTTATCCGGGATAAATTTTCCGGCTATAACAGACAAAGCCCTGGTTGAAATTCAAATGAAAGCAAAAGAAGTGCTGCGTGAGTTGGGCAGCATTCATGATCGTCATTCCTTATTTGAACTGTTGAAATACCGGCTGATCCATGCCCGCAGGATATCGTCCAAAGAGCAACAGGAGAAACTAAATGATCTGGTATTAAGTGAAATGGGACTGGCAACCAGCAAGCCATCCAAAAGCTTTGCGGCGCAGAAGCTGCATTTGCTTTTTCAGTCTTTTTACTTTACCAATATTGGTGAGTATAAGCCTGCTTTAAAAACCTTTTCGTCTCTTAACAAGCTTTTCGAGGATAATATAACATTGTTGGATAACCCGCCGCTTGATTATTTCTCAGCATTGAATGGCATTCTTGATAACCTGCATGTGTTGGGATATTACGATCAGATACCATTTTATGTTTCAAGGGTAGAACAACTGGATCAACCTGTTTATCCCCCGTATTTTAGAAACCAGGTACAGAAAACAGCGGTTATTTTCCAATCTGTTTTATGGATACAGGCGGGCAGGTACAGATCAGTCGTTGATTTAATAAATGAGAAAGGGAAAGAGTGGCGTACTACGTATAACCTGGTAAACGAAGAGAAACAGTGGGAATTGCTTTTTTACCTGGCATTATCCTTTTATCATCTCCGGGATCCGGGTAAGGCGCATAAGTGGATCAATCAGTTGTTGCAGAACCATGCCTCACAAAAAAACTGGGTGGTTTGTAAAGCGGTACGCCTGCTGAATATTGCCATCTACTATGAACAGGGAGATTCCGGGTACCTGGAATATGAGATAAAGTCCTATAAAAGGTTTTTTGAAAAAGAGCACCTGCTGAAATCTGAGTTGTTGTTCTTTCGTTATATCAGGCTGAAGCCGGCAGTAAAGTACTTGAAAAAGCAGCCGTTTAAAGATATCGTTGATGACATGCAACTGTTGCAAAACGACCGGTTTGAAAAACAGCTGCTCCGGTATTTTGATTGTATTGGATGGATCTCCGATAGAATGAAGGGAGATAAGCCTGGAAAGAAATCCTGAGCTGTTTCATTATATCAGAAAGGCACAACATCACAAAGCATATAATTGAATAACAAGATGAAAAGAAGAAATTTCCTGGAGCTGTTGGGTATGAGCGGAACAGCAGTAACAATCGGCAGCTCGTTTAAGCTGTCTTCGCCGGTACAAGTGAAACAAAGCCCCAAGGGAAACCAGTTGCAGGCGGATGTAGTGATTGCAGGTGGCGGGTTGGGAGGCGTAGCGTCATCATTGGCAGCGCTGCGGAATGGTATGTCCGTAATTCTTATTGAAACAACAGATTGGTTGGGCGGACAGCTCACTTCCCAGGCCGTGCCGCCGGATGAACACCAATGGATAGAAACACATGGGGCGCCACAATCCTATCGTGACGTCCGGAACAGGATACGCGATTATTACCGCGTCAATTATCCGCTTACGGAAAAAGAAAAAAGCAATCCTTTTCTAAACCCCGGCAGTGGCGTTGTTTCCCGGCTTTGTCATGAGCCGGCAGTGGCGGAAACAGTTATCCGGCAGATGTTGGCGCCGTATCTATCCAATGGAAGGCTTGTATTGCTGATGGAATATTCTGCTGTTTCAGCCGCTGTATCCGGTAACAGCGTAACGGCAATAACGGCTAAAAGCGAACGTAGCGGAGAGCTGATGCAATTAAGAGCGCCTTTCTTTGTAGATGCTACGGAGCTAGGAGACTTACTGCCGCTGACGGGTACAGAATACATCACCGGCACAGAGTCGAATAAAATCACGCAGGAACTACATGCGCCTGATCTGGCAGACCCCCGAAATACCCAGGCTTTCACCATGTGTTTTGCTATGGACTATACAGCAGGTGAAGACCATGTGATCCCCAGACCAGCGAACTATCAGTACTGGAAAAACTATATCCCTAAGCTACAGCCTGCCTGGTCGGGAAAGCTGCTGGACCTGCAATATTCACAGCCGCAGACACTGCAGCCCAGGCAGTTGGGTTTTGCGCCCGATGGCCGTGAACTGGACGGTGTTTTAAATCTCTGGAATTATCGCAGGATCATTGCCCGGAAAAATTTTGAAGACGGATTTTACCAGGGAGATATCACTATTGTCAACTGGCCGCAGAATGATTATATGGAGGGGAATATCATTGACGTAACGCCGCAGGTTTTCAGGAAACATGTTGATGCATCAAAACAACTTAGCCTGTCATTGTTGTACTGGTTGCAGACAGAAGCACCCCGGCCCGATGGCGGAAAGGGCTGGCAGGGGTTGCGGTTACGGAAAGATGTAGTGGGTACGGATGACGGCCTTGCCAAATATCCTTATGTCAGGGAATCCCGTCGCATTAAAGCAGAGTTTACCGTAATGGAAGCGCACGTGGGCGCTGCTAACCGGAAGCTGGTGGCCACGGCGGCGGCAGACAGGGCGGCTTTCTTTTATGACTCCGTAGGCACCGGCTATTATCATATCGATCTGCATCCAAGCAGTGGCGGCAACAATTATATTGATTTTCCTTCCCTGCCGTTCCAGATACCGTTGGGAGCACTGCTGCCGGTACGCATTAATAACATCTTTCCTGCTAATAAGAATATCGGCACTACGCATATAACAAATGGTTGTTACCGGTTGCACCCGGTGGAGTGGAGCATTGGCGAAGCGGTCGGTATGCTGCTGACGTTCGCAAAAGCTAATAATATTTTACCTGCTGCGGTCAGAAGGGACCCGGCGATGCTGAAACAATTCCAGGCATTTATCAGGACGCAGGGCCTTGAAACGGAATGGGCGTAAAGGATAGTTCTGTAAGCCAGGTATAATTATGATTGCCGGTAAATACCATTCTGTTTTCTCACAACCCTTAAATAAGATCAGGAAATTAAGAAACTCACCCATACCGGGCTATTTATCATTTTAAACCAGTCCGGCCCAATCCTGTGTCAATATATATTGTCGATAATGAAAAACCGGAGTTGTTTCTCTTCTATACACATATACATCATCTTTCCCCAAAGCAGACAGGTTTTTCTGAATTTTTATTATCTTAGGTATTGATTCTTAGTCCAATACTTAGCACGATCCTCGCTTTGTCAATGGTGTGATATTGACGTTTATTGTTAACAGATCTACTTTCTAAAATTAACCTTTATGAAGCGACACCTGTTACCATATACAGTCAGTTGCTGCATCATGCTGATACTGTCAGTTGAAATCGTGTTGCCCCAGAATTTTTTCTATAATTTTCAGACCTGGGATGCACGGAACGGGTTGTCATCAAATTTTTGCAATGCCATTTGCAGCGACTCTAACGGATATATCTATATAGGTACCAATAATGGTATCTATTCTTTTAACGGGCGCCGGTTCAATATCCTGTCATATCCCGAAAGGGAGCCAGTGATCGGGGAAGGAAACGTAGAAGATATTATCACCGACAGCTACAACAGGCTATGGTTTGCCAGCAAAGAATTTGGACTCGGGTTGATCAGTCCGAACAATCTAAAACCGGGCGTGCAATATTTCAAACCTGATACGGACTCTTTGGATTATGGGGCAGACAGGGGAGAGAGAATAAGAATATCAAATTTGTGTTTTGATACCACCGGTAACTTATGGGTGGGTACCCGCGGCAAGGGGCTCTACAGGTTCGATACATTATCCCGGACATTCTACCACGTACCCCTGGATAATCCCTGGTCGCCCTATAGCCAGTATGTACGCATGCTCTCGCTGTATACGCCGGATTCTCTGCTCATTGGAACAATAAACGGGCTTTCTATATTGAACCCGTCAACAAGCCAGCTTAGTCATATCAGAATGCAATATAACGGAAAGAAGATGCGACCAACAATACGGAGGGCAGTTGCCTGGAACGGGGATACGTTGCTTATCGCTACTGACCGTGGTACCTGGTTGCTGCATCTGCTTACAGGAGATATCGCAGAGATAAATGCTGGAAGCAAGAACGATATTGATTTCAAAAAAATAAATAGCAACGATATTATAAGGCTAACAAACGATGAATTATGGATTGCTACAGAAAGTGATGGTGTACTCTTCTATAATTTTCGCAACTGTAATACAATCTACCACTCCTGGCAGTTGAACAAGTCGAATAGAGGCATATCCAAAGGCTTTATAAGCCGGTTTTATACGGATGCAGGAGGTAACTTATGGATTGCTCACCAGAATGGTATCAGTCTTTTTCAAGCCGTCCATAACCGCTTCAATAGCTACTCGTTCCGTGAAGAGGATGTGTATGCCGGACACATGTTGGCTGAAGAAGAAAAGCTGCTGTTTGTCAAAAGCCATTCTCTTACAATACTGGATCCCGAAACAGGTAATGCCATTTCCCGCAAATTGCCTATCCTCCGGCGGAAAAATGTCATTCCCGATTATGTAATGACAGAGAATGATCATTATCTTGTATTTTTCAATGATTCTTTTTTCTCAGTGAATCGCGGCACATATGCCTCCAGGCCCCTGCTTCTGCAAAAACAGAAAGTAGATCCGAAGATATTTGATCATTTCATAGTAACGAAATGTTTGGCCGATACAATCGATTCCAAAAAGCAATATCTTCTATGGGCCTTTAGTTCAATAGGGCCTGTATTGTTGACTTATGATCCCGTGAGTGGAGAACTCGACTATTTTTCTTCCGGCGACCTTTTTAAAGATCCATTCAAATATAAATATACCAATGTTATAAAAACAGCACCGGGTAAATATTGGATGAGCACCCGCAACAGCGGTGTTTTATATATTGACCTGAATGATCCTGAAAAAAACCTGGTATATTCCCGGGATGCTCCTGCTCCGAGGCAGATACCCGATGATAGTATAAACGATATGGTAATAGACGAAAAGGGAGACCTTTGGATGCTGTTATTTGAAAAGGGACTGCTGCATCTCACACCAAACTCAAAAGACAGCAGCCGGTATACGCTTTACGGCCGGGAGCAGGGACTGACTGATAGCCGGGTATATCGTTTGGTTAAAGACAATAACGATAATTTGTGGATCACCTCCAATCTAGGTATTTTTTGTTTTGATCGCAGGGAAGAGTATTTCCTGACGTATAATGCCGTTAACGGTTTGAATAATATCCGGTTCCATATTAATGACAGCGCGCTGGCAACAACCACCAACGGCTATATCGGCATAAAGGATGAGTATAGTGAGCTGTTATGGTTTAAGCCGGGATATCTGCAGCCCCGCAGGGCTTCATTGGTAATGCCCAGGATTTTGGCAAATGACGGGCAGGTTGCTTTTGTTCCTTCCGCCATAAATGTATTCCCGCCGGGGCAAAACTCTATCGTATTTGACTACGATATTATCGACTATGATAAGGCCATCGCTTACCGGGTAGTATATAAACTGGATGGCTATGATAAAGACTGGCAGGTTACGGATCCGGATGTTCCCTTGTCTTACCGGAAACTACCCGGCAATGATTATACATTCAGGATAAAACTGCAATTTGCCGATGGCAGTTATTCCGGTGAGCAGGCAATATCATTTATCGTCAGGACCATTTGGTACAAAACCTGGTGGTTCCGGATCGCTGCTATGCTGCTCCTTGCAGCATCATTGTATTGGCTGGTAAGAGACCTGATGAACCGTAAGCTGGCAAAGCAAAAAGCTGCAATGGAGCTGGAGCAGGCATTGAAGCTGGAACGCGCCCGTATATCCGCCGAGTTGCACGACGATATCGGGGGTGGACTGTCTACCATCAGGATATTAAGCGAGACCAATAAGTATTTCTCTCCCGAAGGATTAAATATCGAAAGCCTGGATAAGATATCTACCCATTCCAAAGAGCTGCTGCAGAAAATGACCGAGATCGTATGGTCATTGAATATTAAGAATGATTCGCTGGAGCAGTTGATCACCTATATACGGTACCATACTGTAAAACAATTTGACGAAGTGAATCTTTTGAACCGCTTTGAGATACCGGAAGATATTCCCTCCATAACCGTTGAGGGAATCAAACGCCGGCATATACAATTGCTGGTAATGGAATCT
>CAKSVK010000029.1 GCA_934502905.1 uncultured Chitinophagaceae bacterium | reverse complement strand
TTTCATAGGCGCTCTCCAATGCAGTCAGAATGTTTTCCTCATTATATGCCGCGGTTTTGGATAATTGATTTAAAAACCGGGCTTTCAGCGCATAAGCCGTCTTTAGCCAGGCAGCCACTTTACCGCCGTGCACCACATCGCTGGGCACATCTATTTCGGCCAGTGCATCTGTTCTGCTTAAGCTCGCAATTCCCTCTTCCAACAGCTCCAATGACCTGGCATGCAATGTAGTTTGTTCGTCAAAAACCGGCGTCAGTTCATCCAGTCCCCGGAAGGCTTCACTAAAGGGAACATCTCCGAAGGCCGTTATGAGCATATTCAGGTTATAAGCCATCAATACTTTTCCTACTCCCAGGTGGTGAAAAGCACTGTTCTGCTCTGCCAGCTTATTCATCTCCGAAATATTCATCATCGTCGAATAAAAGTTACGCCAGGTAGTTGAGTAATCTACTTCGTTATAGATATCTCCATCACTGCCTTGTGAACTGGAAGCAAGATATTGCGCCAGGTAAGAAACATTATACCCCAACCGGTACTGGTTCATTGATGTTTCATACGTTGCCGTTGCCAACAATGGATTAATAGGCGGCACCTTAACCAGGTTAGGGTTTTCCAGCTTATCATCCAGGTATTTCTCGCATGAAGAAAAGCTTATTACTAAAACCCCTATTACAGCTATGTTTAATATTCTTTTCATTGTTGTGGTTTTAGAAGTTAAGGTTTAATGAAAATATGATGCTCCGTGTTGCGGGATAGGTGAATCCGGAAAATCCATCTACCACACTGCCAGAACTGAATGAACTGGACTCCGGATCGAACGTACTGTATTTGGTGCTCAGCCACAGGTTGTTGCCGGTTACACTAATATTTGCCCCCTGCAGGAAACCGGAACGTTTCATTAAAGATGCCGGCAGTCTGTAACCCAGTGAAAGGGTCCGCAATCTTATCCAGGAAGCATTCTCTATGAATGTTTCAGAATCACCCCTGTAGTAGTTCCTGTAATAGCCGTTGCCATAGTTTACACCATCCGGACCGGTACCCTGTCCCAGCCATACCTCTTTGGTATTTTTGGTGCCGTCCTCCAGTACACCGTCAAATACCACCATATCATTCCTGTTTTCGGCGCCTTTCTGCATCAGGAAGGATGCCAGGAAGTTGGCAAACTGGTTGTAACGATACAGGCCTTGCTGCGCATCAAACAGGAAATAGAGGCTCAGGTCTTTGTAACGCAGGGTACTGCTCAGGCTTCCAATCCATTTAGGCTGGCTGTTGGCAATATACTGTTGTTTGGAAGCGGGATTCAGCACCGGAAAACCATTACTCCCGATAACAATCGGTCTACTTTTATCCAGCACAGCCGGATCTTCGGTATCGCCGTCAAAATAACGTTTGTAAGTCCGTCCGTACAATGCACCAACCGGCTGACCAGGTATATTCTTTTGTGTAACTGTTGAACTCAGATAGCCATAGTGTGTAGCCATTGTCATTTCAGTCAGGTCGGGATAAATAGACAGTACCTTATTCCTGTTGGCGGTGTAGTTTACACGCAGGTCCCAACTGAAATCTTTGGTTTGAATAGGCGTACCCGAAACACTGATCTCTACTCCCTTGTTCCGGATGCTGCCGGCATTCAGATAAATACTTTCATAACCACTGGCTACCGGAACACTCACCGGTACGATCAGGTCTTTACTGGTGTTGTTATAGTAAGTAAAGTCCAGCCCTAACCTGTTTTGCAGAAACTTCAGCTCCAATCCCCCTTCGTAAGAAGTGGTAAACTCCGGACGCAGATTTGCATCTCCTTTTGTATTGGCAAGTATAAACGGAATGGCGCCATTGGTAAGCGGCAGTTGGGGTTTAAAGCCCTCAGAGGTAGCATACACAGGAGCATCTTTACCAATTTTTGCCACGGAGAACCGCGCTTTTCCGTAAGACCACCACGCCGGTAAACCGATATTTTCCGAGAATACCCAACTCAAGCTGGCCGATGGATAGAAAAAGGACCTGTTTGCTTTGGATAAGGTGGAAGTCCAGTCATTCCTGCCGGTAATGGTCAGGTACAAGTAATTATCCCATCCCAGCGTCCAGTCGCCGAACAAACCTATGATACGGTAATCTCTTTGCGTTGTTACCGCTGTTGTTCTCTTTACATTGTTCAGGTTATAAAAGGTTGGTTCTACCAGTGTATCTCCCTGTGTATAAACGGTATGCCTTCTTGATTCAAACAGATCGTGCCCTATTTTAAAGGATGAGCTCAGATGCTCTCCGATATCATTTTTAAAGTTCAGCACCAGGGTTGAGTTCATTATACGGTTATTGATGCTGTAGGTCCTCACACCTCCAAAACCAAAATCCGATGTCGGGTAGATCTCATCTACCAAACCCAGCTTACCGGGTGTGGTTTGCTTCCTGTTATCATTATACAGGTCAACTCCAAACCTGTAGCTGATATCCAGCCAGGTAACAGGTGAGTAAGTAAAATTTGCATTGGAAATTATGCGATCAACGTCATCCACATATTTTTTGCCATACAAAATATAAATTGGGTTTTCATTACCTGAACCCACAATCGTATTTTGAGTGCCATCGGGTTTTATATAATCCCATATATCCCAGCGGGGAGAAAAATAAGTAAGGTTTTCATTATACCTGTCTGCATTTCCCCTGCGGCCACCGGATTTAATGTAGTTTACAGACATACCCATCCTGAACTTATCTGAAAACTTCAGATCTCCTCCCACTTTTGCCGAATAGTTTTTATAGTCGGTAAAAGGCATAATACCATCCTGGTTAAACTGTGAGAAAGCAGCATTCAATATCGCTTTTTCCGTTCCTCCGGATAATGTCAGTGTATTTCTGAAAGAATTCCCGGTTTTGTATCCATGTTTGAAGTTGTTAAATATCTTATCAGGATGCGTCGGATCTATAGCCTTTGCATCTTCAATAGTAGGGCCTGTAACCGGCCAAAAGCTATTGGGGTCGTATTCTCCATACCAACCCTGTGTAAACCTGGATTGTGTCTCCGGGTATTTATTAATGTTATCAACACTATAAGTAGAAGTATAGTCCGCTCTTAACTTGCCGGATTTGCCCGACTTGGTAGTAATAATAATAGCGCCTGTAGAAGCCCTTAACCCATACAGGGCAGTAGCAGCTCCACCTTTCAGGATGTTGATGCTTTCAATATCATCGGGGTTAATGTCGGAAGCCCTGTTTCCCATACCATTCAGGCTGCTTCCGTCCGTTACATCTGTTGTATTGTCAATAGGCACCCCGTCAATGACAAATAATGGCTGAAAGTCTCTTGCACCATCCAGGGAATTGATACCCCTTAAAATTATTTTGGCACCCTGCCCCGGCGCACCGCCACCAGCATTAATTTGCAGACCGGCAGCCTGTCCCTGCAGCGCATTAACAACATTGACCTGTTTGCTGGATGATAATGCTTCGCCGGTTACTTCCTGCGCAGAATATCCCAATGATCTTTTCTCTTTTTTAATACCCAAGGCAGTCACGGTCACTTCGGTTAAACTGGTATTATCCGGGGTGAGCTGTATGGTAAGGTCTGCTGTTTCTCCGTCTTTTACCGTTACGTCTCTTATAGCGGTTGTGAACCCGATCGCTGTTACCTGCACTTTATAGTCCCCGGCATTTAACCCGGATATGCTAAAGCCACCTTGTCCGTCAGCAATAGCCCCGGTTTGCGTACCCAGCACCTGGATGGAAGCCCCCGGCAACGGGCCGCCTTCTGCATCCAGTATCCTCCCTTTTATACCGCCATCGGGAATTGCAGCAACCTGATCCGAAGACAATTCAGGGTCTATTCTTTTCTTGATGATAATGTTCGTATTCAGCAATTCATAACGAAGGCCGGTATTGATCAGCAGATCATCCAGTACCTTATCTACAGCGGTTTCCGTTACACTATAGTTAATATGCCGGTATGCCGCCACATCTCCCGATTTATAACTGAAAGCAAGCTTCGTTGCGGACTCTATCTTATGAAGCGCGGTTTTCAGGGAAACATTTTTCAGATCAAGGGTTATCTTGATCTTACTCAAATCCTGTCCATGAGAAGGTCCTGCAATAAGCAGTCCGTTCACTGTCAGTAATAAAACGAGCATTGTTACGCCCATCATTAAAGTTTTCATTTTTACAACCGGCCTGCGAGGATGCAGGAAACAGAATTCGAAATGGCGTGGAAGCAATATGCCACGCATCTTACTGTAAAAACTCATAGCTTTGGTAAGTTTATAAAGTTAAACATGGATTTTCAATCGCGGGCCGGTACATTGTGCTGTTCCGGTCAACAATACATATTCAGGTGGCGACATAATCAACTGCTTTTAATTAATGAAATAGGTATCGTTTTTTTTCTCAAGCTTTTTATCTGTTAATACACACAGTATTTCAAGCGCTTTATCAATCCCATGCTCCCGCAGGAAACTGGTGGTGACATGCAGCTTCTTCAACTCAGGTGATTCCACTACGATCTTTGCTCCAAACACCCGTTCCATATCCTTTACAATATCTTCAACAGCGTAATCATCATACACCAGCTTTCCCTGCTGCCACCCCGCTGTTTCCGAAACGTCAATCCGTTTTTCTTTAACCATCCGGCTTTGTGGCACAATGCTTACCTCCTGTCCCTGCTGCAGCACCGCTACCGTTTTTTTTGCGTAATGCACTTTTACCTTGCCGCGCTGTACAGATACTGTTACCTTTTTCATATCCGGGTATGCCTTAATATTAAAAGCCGTACCCAATACCTCCGTCGTAACATCTCCCGACCTGATAACAAACGGGATCTTATCTGCGTGTCTGACGTCAAAAAAAGCCTCTCCCTTCAATATGACCTCTCTCTTGCCGGCACCGGCAAACGATTCCGGATACTCCAGCGTGCTGCCTACATTCATCCACACCTTCGTACTGTCAGGCAATACCAGCAACCTCGTTTCTGAACTCTCCTCTTTTGTATCTGTTGCAGCCGTCAAAACATTATTCCCATACTTTTCCGCTGAATTCAAATGATACATCCAAAAACCGGCTACCAGTAAAACAACAATACCGGCAGCAACCAAAAGCGGTTGCCTCCAGGTCTTCCGGACAGTCTTTATATCAACCGGTGGCATTTCATGCAACGCAGAAGCAACATCAAGATGGTTATCAAATACGGATTCAAAGACCTCCTTTACAGCACTATCTTCTTCTGCAAGCGTGATATATTGAAACAACTCATCAAATTCAGTCCGGCTGCAATTCCCTTCCTGAAACTTCCTGAACAGATATGTAATTCTCTCTTCCATTAATGAACGTTCATTAATGAGGCATGCAAAAGTTTGGATGACCCATATTATTACCTGACGAAGCAAAAAGCCAATGTTCCTATTGACCTAAAAAAAATTAAGGAGAAAAAAACCAAGTGTTCCGGACACGAACCGGCTGATAGAACGAAGCGCCAGGGATACCTGATTCTTTACAGTATGTGTAGATATGGAAAGTTTGTCTGCGATCTGCTGGTAGTTCATGCCTGCTTCCCTGTTCAGGCGATATACCAGCTTTCTGCGGGCAGGAAAGTTATGGACAAGCTGTTTTATCAATATGTCGTTTTCTTTCGCCTCTACCGTTTCCTGCACGCAATGGGTGCTTGTCCGCAGGTTATCCCAAAGCTTCTTTTGCAAACGTTTATCGGCGGCAGTCTTCCTGAGAAAGTCTATCAGCTCGTTCCTGGTGACCCGGTGCCACCATGCATCCATATTCGTCACCTGCCGGAGCTCATCCCTGTGTTCCCAGGCTTTTATAAATACATTCTGAAGAATATCCTGCGCCTGTTGACATGATTTAGTGATCCTGACAGACATTGCATACAGGGCAGGCTTGTTGCTCTCAAATGAACTTTCGATAAAGTTCTCCGCTGTTGCTTTGGCAGCGGCTTCCCTGTCTTTGTTTGACAAAAGCTTCATCAGGTGATTCGCAGCTAATTTTTGTTGCTTAAAAGTAACAAAAAATTAATGTTTACCGAAATAAAGGTTTCCGACTTCCGAAAAACAGGGGCTTTCTTTCAGGCGCAACATTATAAAAAACCAAGAAGCCGTTCCGGAATTGGAAACGGCTTCTTTAAGTTTATATAAGCAATTAATCTTAGTTCAGCTTACCGGGTGTCTGCTCTACTTTTTCTACCGGTGCCACCCTGTCGAACTTACGTCTCAATTCTTTCCAGGCAACACCATCCCATAAAAATGCCAGTATAAACCAGACAAAAAGTGTCAATGGTATCAATATCGTTAAACGGAAGCTCTTTAACTCATCTCCAAGATGCATAAAGGTCATCACAATGTATATTGCCTTCATCAGGGATAAGATGATCATCGCACCTTTTATGAAGGTCAATAAAAACCCTTCGTGAATATTTAATGCGTAGTGAGATAACCCCAGCGCCAGCTCTGCAATGGTCAGGCACAATAATATCCAGAATGTTTTCCAGATCTTTTTGGTATTAGATGCCGGCTCATGCTCATAAGTTATTTCCGGGGACGCCAACGTATGATTGGGGTGCGCTAAATGCTCTGTATGTTGATCTTGATGTGACATGTCTCTTGATTCTGTTTTACGATTAAATTAGATAGAAACAAAGGAATACGAATACCCATACCAGGTCTACAAAGTGCCAGTATAAACCGATCTTTTCCACCATTTCATAGTGCCCTACCCTGTCGAAGCGGCCTATGCGGGTCCACACCAATGCTAACACCAGCAGCAAAACACCGCTGAATACGTGAAAGCCGTGGAAACCTGTTATCCCAAAGAAAAAGCCGCCAAATGCAACGGGCCCCGGCTGTGTAACAGCATGTCCATGGTCAGTTAAGCCCGGAACAACCGGTCCGTAAGGGTTGGCAGCGATCGTAGAGCCGATATGTTCTACCTGCCCGTTGATCAGCACCGCATGGCTTCCGGTGATCATATGTGTCCATTCCCATGCCTGACAGCTCAGGAACAGGGTGCCCCCCAGTATTGTCCATCCCAGCCATTTTTGTACGCCATACCTGTTGCGTTTATGTCCTTCATGCACTGCCAGCACCATTGTTACCGAGCTCATGATCAGTATGAAGGTCATCAGACTTACAAATGCGAGCGGCAGGTTGGCGTGTCCCATGAAAGGAAAGGCATTGAACACATAGTTAGGATCCGGCCAATACTCATGGCTCACCCGAACAGTGCCGTAAGAAATAAGGAACGCCCCGAATGTAAAGGTGTCGCTCAGCAAAAACAGCCACATCATTAATTTTCCATAACTAACATTGTAAGGGCTCTTTCCCCCGGACCACCATTTAAATCCTGCCGGTACGTGTGTTGACATGCAGTATAATTTTAATTGATAAAATTAATATTCTTTTATTTTAATTAATGTAGCAATGTAAAGAACACAAATAAATACAGCCACAAAATATCTACAAAATGCCAATAGGTCGCTACAAGCTCTATTGGAATCGCATCGTATAAACGCTTTTTCGTACTGAGTGTTTTAAAGAACACGATCACCAGCGCTATAAATCCACCCACTATATGCAACACGTGCAGTCCCGCGATAGCCAGCACAAATGAATAAGCCGGATTTGACCCCAGCCCAACCATCTTTTTTCCGCTGGCCTGGAACTGGTAAAAACCAATGATCTGCATTAGCACGAAGGCCAACCCCAAAAGTGCCGTAATAGCGAAAAAGATCCTGTAACGGCTCATCATCCGCTCTTTGAAAGCCTTAAAAGCCATCTGCACGGTTATACTGCTCAGCACGATCACCACAGTAGAATAAATAAAGATCTTCGGAAGCGTAAAGCTTTCCCAGCCAGGCTGGCTTCTTTTTACAATGTAAGCGCTGGTCAACCCGGCAAACATCATAATAATTCCCGCCAATCCCAACCAAAGGCTGAATTTGTACGGATGTATCTTTTTTCGTTGCGCACCCATCACCTCACTCATTTTTCAAAAATTTTTAGCCTCTTCCGGACCCGCTGCGACGGGAAGCCTGCTCACAAGCCCGCTTATTAAATTTTGTTTATTATATTCAGTTTGTCCCATTTCCTCACCTGCATCTTCACCTATTGCAGCATTTTCCAACCTGCTCTCCCCCATTTTCAAACTGTCGTATTTTCAAATTCTCAAACGCCCGCTACCTTATCGGCTAATAAGCTCAACAAAACAACAGGCAGCTGTATATAGGAGCTGAACATTACCCTGCGTGCCGCCGGAACGGTCATCTCCCGGTATAGCCGTATAGACTGCCACACCATGAACAAATTTGCCAGCAATACGATCACAAGGCTTATCTGTCCGCTCATCTTTATAAAATAAGGTATAAACCCTATCGGTACCATCAACAACGAATAGATAACGGCCTGTATGGCTGAATACTTTGTCGGGCCGGCATCAGATGGCATCAGCTTAAAACCGGCTTTCGAATAGTCGTTGTGCGCAACCCAGGCAATGGCCCAGAAATGCGGGAACTGCCAGAAAAACTGGATGGCAAATAAAGCCCAGCCGCCTACCGAAAAGCTCTCTGTTGCCGCCACCCACCCGATAAGGCAGGGCAGCGCACCCGGAACAGCCCCCACCAGCACGGAAACAGAGTGTACCTTCTTCAACGGCGTATACACAAATCCGTACAGGAAAAGACTGAAAAGTCCCAGCATCCCTGCCGCCCAGTTGAACCAGGCGCCGATAATATACACGCCAACTGCAGCCGCTACGGCTGCAAACACAGACGCCTCTGTCACGCTCATTCGTCCACTCGCCACAGGCCGCTTGGCCGTACGCTTCATCAGGGCATCCGTATCTCTTTCCGTGATCTGGTTAATGGCATTTGCCGACCCCGTGATCAGCATACCTCCGATCAATAATAAAAGAACTGATACAATGTTGAAAGTTATATTGGGCGCGAGCAAATAACTGATCACTGAAGAAAATACGACTGTAAAACTCAACGTGAATTTTATCAGCGCCATATAATCCCTGAGCTTATCGACTATCTTAAAGGATATCGATCGCTCCAGACTGTTATTTGTTTCCGTCACCTCCAAAAACCTCCTTATTTAATCGGCTGAAAAACACTTCTGCCGGAAAATAGATTTATTATTTAACGTCCTGCCTAATGTTCCTTCGACTCGTTCTCTCCAATAGGTGTTATCTGGTCCACATGGTCCACACCATCTTTACCATAATCGTATGCCCAACGGTGCACTTCAGGAATCTCACCCGGCCAGTTTCCATGTCCGGGGTTGATGGGTGTTGTCCACTCCAGCGTGTTCGCCTTCCACGGATTTTTGGTGGTCACCTTCCTTCCTTTAAATATGGAATAGAAGAAATTGAACACGAAAAGTATCTGAACCAGGAACGACAGTATTGCTGCAAAACTGATCACTTTGTTCAACTCTACAAATTGCTTAAAGGATTCCCAGTTTGAATAATCATAGTAACGGCGCGGCATACCCGCAAAACCTTCGTAGTGCATCGGCCAGAAAATGACGTAGGCGCAGATCAGGGTTATCCAGAAGTGAATATACCCCAGCGTATTATTCATATACCGTCCGTACATTTTCGGGAACCAGTGATAAATACCTGCAAACATCCCCATGAAGGCGGATACTCCCATTACGATATGAAAGTGCGCAATAACAAAATAGGTATCATGAAGATGTATATCCATTGTAGAGTTACCCAGCCATATACCGGTCAAACCACCGGAAATGAACATGCTCACAAACCCGATACAGAACATCATGGCAGGAGTCAGGTGCAGGTTTCCGCGCCACAGGGTCGTCAGCCAGTTAAATACTTTAATAGCCGACGGTACGGCGATCAACAGGGTCAGTAATACGAATACCGATCCCAGGAACGGGTTCATACCTGTTACAAACATATGGTGTGCCCAAACCAGGAAGGCCAGTAACGCGATCGCGAACATGGAGGCCACCATCGCCATATAACCAAAGATCGGTTTCCTGGCATTCACCGACATCACCTCTGATACCAATCCCATGGTTGGCAGGATAATGATGTATACTTCGGGATGCCCCAGGAACCAGAACAGGTGCTGGTATAGTATAGCGCTACCACCTTCATTCGGTAAGATATTACCTGCCAGCACTATATCCGATAAATAGAAGCTGGTTCCCAAATGGCGGTCGAACAGCAATAAGATGAACCCGGACAACAATACAGGGAATGACAATAAACCCAATAAAGCTGTAAATAACAATGCCCATATGGTCAGCGGCATCCTGGTCATGGTCATACCCTTGGTACGCAGGTTCAGAATGGTAGAGATATAGTTAACACCACCCAACAGCGATGATACCACGAACATTGCCATGCTGATCAGCCAAAGGTCCATACCGATCTTGGAGCCCTGCGATGCATCGCCCAGCGCACTTAACGGCGGATATACCGTCCAGCCACCCGAAGCAGGCCCTGTTTGCACAAACAACGATGACAGCATGATAACACTGGATAACACAAAAAACCAGTAAGACAGCATATTCATGAAAGGCGAGGCCATATCACGGGCACCCACCTGAAACGGTATCAGCAGGTTGGCAAAAGTGCCGCTCAACCCGGCTGTTAATACAAAAAACACCAGAATGGTTCCATGCATGGTACCCAATGCATAATAAAATTCAGGCGTTATCTTTCCATCCTTCGCCCAGTGCCCAAATATATCTTCCAGCCATGGTAATGTAGCTTCGGGGTATCCTAACTGAATGCGAAACAGTACAGACATAGCTCCTCCGATCAACGCCCAGATCATACCCGTTATCAAAAACTGCTTAGCGATCATCTTGTGATCCTGGCTAAACACGTATTTAGTGATAAAGGTTTCATGGTGATGGTGCCCATCATGGTGCTCGTCATGCACTTCGTGGGTCCCTACTCCATGTTGTAATACAGCTTCGTTACTCATTTCAATTTATTTATACCTAATAGTTAAAAACGATTTTACTACTGTGCGTCTGCTTCCTTTTTTTCGTTCTCCGCTGCCTTGGCTACATCCGGATGCGCCATTTTATACTGCGGTGTCTGCTCGCCGATCCATTTGTCAAACTCTTCCTGTGTTTCCACTACGATAATGCCTTTCATCGAATAATGCCCGGAACCGCACATCTGATCACAGGCAATTTCGTAAACAAAATTGTCATTTCCTGTGATTTTCCTCATTTCAGCAGTAGTATACTTAGGTGTGAACCACATTGTGGTCGGCGTTCCTGGAACCGCATCCATTTTCAGGCGGAAATGTGGTAATCCCACATCATGTATAACATCCTGGGAACGAATGATCAGCCTTACAGGCTTATTTACTACAAGGTGAAGCTCGGAAGGATGCAGGTCGTCGTGGCTGGCCGCATCTGACCAATCCTGCCCCAACGGATTCTGGTTGGCAGCATCTACCAGCCTGTAATTCTGGCGACCCAGAATGCTGTCTTTACCCGGATAACGATATTCCCAACCGAACTGGTGACCGGTAACTTCAACTTCCATCGCCTCTTTCGGTGCCTCGCCCGTAATGCGATACCAATAATACAAACCAAAGGCTACCAGTACCGTTAAGGCAATGGCAGGCACCACCGTCCATAACAGCTCCAGCTTATTATTATGCGGAAAGAAATGTACTTTCCTGGTCTCGGTTGCCTGGTAGCGGTAAGCAAACCAGAACAGCAATATTTGTGTAATCACAAAAACAAAACCCGTGATGTACAGGGTGATCCACATCATCCTGTCTATCTCTTCGCCATGCTCAGAGGCCGCAGGCACTCCCAGCAATGTCTTATCATACAGAAGGCTGTTGCACCACCATGCAGCGGCCAACCCCAACACCAGGAAGACCAGCATCAGAAATGCGTTGATCCGATTATTTTGCAGAAAAGCCTTTCTCTCGCCTTTCAATACAGACACATATTCGCTGGCCTTCGCAATCTGGAAGATCACGATGAAAATCAGTGCGACAATAATTACAACAAAATACTCGGTCCAAGTCATTTTATATAAAAATTATTACTTAACAATTTTATTTTCAATCCTTCACCTAGGTATGATGGATCACGCTTTCCTTCATATACGGATGGTGTGTGGGCACAAGCGGAGCCTTTGATAGCGCTTTTCCGGTAAAAAACATCAGCATTCCTGCATACAATGCAAAAGTACCCCATTCAAACCAACCCAGGCTGAAATGATCTTTTACAGTGCCCGGCATAACCATCTGGTAATAATCCAGCCAGTGACCCAATACCAGCAATACAGACATAAATGTTATTACAGCGTAACTTCTCTTTGAACCTCTTGTCATCAGTATCAGAATAGGCGCTACGAAATTCACGATCAGGTTAAACCAGAATATCCCTCTATAAGGTCCGTTCACCCTTGGTTGGAAATAAACGGTTTCTTCCGGAATATTCGCGTACCAGATCAGCATGAATTGTGAAAACCACAAATAGGTCCAGAAAATTGAAAAGGCGAATATGAACTTTCCAACGTCCTGCAGGTGCTCGCGGCTGGTATGTTCCAGGTATCCCTGGTTTTTCAAAAACACGATAAATAACGCAATCAGGGCCAAACCGCCTACGAAGCTGGAAATAAAGGTATACCAGCTATACATGGTAGAATACCAGTGCGCATCAATGCTCATAAACCATATCCAGGGAACGGTAGAGCCGGTGGTAAGGGCAAAGAATACGATGAATATAGCCGCCCAAACTGTATTTTTATAAATGTATTTTTTAGACTGTCCCTCATCCATAGGTCCCTGGTCTGCTTCGCGGGACAATTGACGCATTTTCCTACCCACGAATGTCCAGACAGCAAGGGTAACAATGGTCCAGGTCATAAAAAAGGTAGGATTCAGGAAACCTTTTTTCCAGGTAAGGATCGGGTCTTTTGCAACATCTGCCTCGTCTACCCAATGGTAAATATGGTGCTGATGCCCGAATATGATCCCGATAAATACGATCAGGGCCAATACGGCAAACACCGGAACCACTGCAGAAATAGCTTCGGGTACCCTGCGAAAGGCAATTGGCCAACCTGCATGCCCCAATGTATTGGCACAAATGAAGAACATAGCAGCATTTACGATCATCAGGAAGTACACGCTATTTTGCAGGAGCACTGCCCAAAAACGGGTTACATCGTGCTCATCCTTGCTGAACGCAAGTAAAAAGATACCAGCCAATAACGCAGCAAGTCCTATTCCCAGGAGCGCGAAAGTCCATTTTTTATAACCTGCAGGAGTCTCAAATTGTTGCTTAATCATTGCTCAATCAGTTTTATTTTGCCGCACTGCTGTCTGCAGCAGGTGCTGTTGCTGTTGGTTTACCCAGTTTTTCTTTAATATAGTGTACGATCATCCAGCGCTGCTTGTTATTCAGTTGCGAAGCATAACTTCCCATCTTGTTTTTACCATAGGTAATGGTATAATATATCTGACCATCTCCCTGGCCGGCTACCAGCGGATCGTGGAGGTCCTTGGGCGCCAGCGGGTATGCACCGTCACCATTATTCCACAAAGGACCGTTGCCATCCAGCTTTGTGCCATGGCAGATACCGCAATAGATCAGGTATAACCTTTCTGCTTCTTTTTTATCACCCTCATTCAACGGAGGCAGGGGGTTATTTACAAACCGGGCTTTGCCAAAATTTACAGTGTCCCCGGGAATGTCCTGTTCTATCCTGAAAGGAAGGACTTGCCCCCTGGCAATGGTTCCCGATACCGGTGTGCGGTTGGTTTGATTATCTTCAAACAACGGATTTTCGGAATAAGTTTCATAAGCCCGGCTATAGGCCATATCCGGCATATATATTTTACCCGGCTTTTTATGATCAGTACCACAACTGATTGCAGTAGCAATCACTGCAATAGCCAGAGAAGATATAACTGTTATTTTTTTCATTCCTGTTAAAATAAGTTGTCGTTACAATTATGCTGTAGCAGTCTGGGTTTGGGTTTCAAATAACTTCCTGTCCATATCGTACCTGCCAAGCCACCAGCCTGCCTCGGCCACCTGTACATTGATATCCTGCGCGCCAACACCTGCCAGAAAATTTTCTACTTCCTGGGCATTGGTTGTAGACGTACATTCTATCACCATCACAAAGCGGTCATCAGTAGCCCTGGGACTAAAATGATGCTTTTTCACAAAAGGCGCTATCTGGCACAGGTAACAAAAGGTCAATACCATACCTACGGCAGAGAACAAAACGGTTAACTCGAACATGATCGGTATCCACGCGGGAAGAGAAAAATGCGGCTTACCGCCATAATTCTGGATCCAGTCCTTTGTTAATACCCAGCTCATAAAAGACAGCGCCGTGGTAAGACCGGTCAACCCGTAGATAAACCCCGCCGTATGCAGGCTTGTATCTCTTAATCCCATTGCCTTATCCAATCCGTGCACGGGAAAAGGTGTATATACATCATGTAATTTATAACCCGTTTTCCGGACGTTCTCAACAGCGGGAAACAGTACCGCTTCATCATCAAAACTTCCAACTACAAATTTTCTTATATCCATAACCTTAAACCTGTTGGTTTTTATAAGGTGATCAAATAGTTTATGTCGTCAGCCACCGTATTAATGGTGATGGTTCATCTTTTTATCAAATTCCTCCAGGCTCAGCTGCTCGAGATCCGCCATTTTAGTTTTATACGTCTCTCCACTGGTTTTTAAAATACTCTTTACCTCTGCAATGGCAATGGTGGGGAAGTATTTGGCAAAAAGGAAGAAACATACAAAGAAGAGACCGAAAGTACCCAGGTAAAATCCGATCTCGAATATGGTGGGCCGGTAATATAGTGACCAGGATGAAGGCAGGTAATCACGATACAGCGAGGATACGATAATCACAAAACGCTCGAACCACATACCTACGTTCACGATAATGCTCATAAAGAAGGTGAAGCCGATATTCCTTCTCAGCTTTTTGAACCAGAACAACTGGGGAGATATCACGTTACAGGTCATCATCAGCCAGTAGCTCCAGCCATAAGCACCTGCGATACGGTATTTGTAGAAAATGTCGAACTCGTACGGGTTGGCGCCGTACCATGCGATAAACAGCTCTGTAAGGTAGGCACAGCCCACAATAGAACCGGTAAGCACAATTACCTTGTTCATGGCCTCAATATGCCCCAGGGTAATATAGTCCTGAAGATTCATCACCTTACGCACGATCAGCATCAGCGTTTGCACCATGGCAAAACCGGAGAATACCGCACCTGCCACAAAGTAAGGAGGGAAGATGGTGGTATGCCATCCCGGCACCACGGAAGTAGCAAAGTCAAAGGATACGATGGTATGCACAGACAATACCAGCGGTGTACTTAAACCTGCCAGTACCAGCGACAGGCTTTCGAACCTTTGCCAGTGTTTGGTAGATCCGCTCCAGCCAAAGGAGGCGACACCATATAATAATTTACGAAGCTTGGTTTTGGCGCGATCGCGAACAGTTGCAAAATCAGGCAACAGACCGGAGTACCAGAACAGCAATGATACGGTGAAATAAGTTGAGATCGCAAATACGTCCCACAGCAGCGGGGAGTTGAAGTTGGGCCACAAAGGTCCGCGTGTATTGGGATAAGGCATTACAAAAAACGCCATCCACACCCTACCCATGTGCCATATCGGGAACTGCCCCGCACACATTACCGCAAAGATGGTCATCGCCTCTGCAGCACGGTTAACCCCGGTTCTCCATCCCTGGCGAAACAATAACAGGATCGCGGAAATAAGCGTACCGGCGTGACCGATACCTACCCACCATACGAAGTTGGTAATATCCCAACCCCATCCGATGGTTTTTCCCAGGTTCCACTGCCCCGTACCGTATACCACTTCCTTATAAAGCGAGTAAACACCAAACAGCAACAGTACTACCGCAATCCAGAATCCTATATACCACAGGCGGGTTGGCTTGGCTTCAATAGTATACACTATATCTTCCGTAACCTGCTTGTAGGTTTTGTCTCCATCTACCAGCGGTTCCCTTACAAACGATTCGTATTTTATTACGCTCATTGACTTGATTATTTTTCCGGCAATGCTGACTGCCTGTTTATAATATTATCTAATCAAATATTTTACTAATTCCGGCTTATCCGTGTGTTTCGTCTAAAGCTGCTTCTTTTTCGTGGGAAGCAGGAGCCACTCCTACCGGTCTGTCCGTATTCCTGATCTTGGCCAGGTAACTCACATTCGGCAATACGTGTATCATTTCAAGCGCATAATAGGTACGGCGCTTTTGGTCTATATTTCTCAGCTTGTATACACGGCTTTCCTTGTCATTCACATTTCCGAATACGATAGCGTCGGTAGAGCAGGCCTGCATACAGGCTGTCTTTACATCCCTGATCAGGGAAGAATCTTTTTCTTTCTTCGCCTGCAGCTTCGCATCCTGGAGCCTTTGCACACAGAAAGAGCATTTTTCGATGACCCCTCTCGAACGAACGGTTACGTCGGGGTTCAGCACCATGCGTGTAAGATCTTCGTTCATCTGGAACACAGCAGGATCCAGCTTACCTACCCCGCTTTTGTTCTGGTTGTCACCAAAGCTGTCAGCGCCGGTATAGTCTGCCCAGTTAAAGCGACGTACTTTATAAGGACAGTTGTTGGCACAATAACGGGTACCGATACAACGGTTGTAAGCCATCTGGTTCAAGCCTTCCGTGCTGTGGTTGGTTGCAGACACAGGGCATACGTTTTCGCAGGGAGCGTTGTCGCAATGCTGGCACAACATCGGCATAAATACTACGTTCAACGCATCTCCTTCTGTATTATCACGATAGGAAGCATAGTAACGGTCGATACGCAACCAATGCATTTCGTGAGAGCGCAATACTTCGCTCTTACCTACTACCGGTACGTTATTTTCTGCAGTACACGCAATAGTACAGGCACCGCAACCGGTACAGGCATTCAGGTCAATACTCATACCCCAATGTGCGCCCGGAGATTCGTAAACAGGATAAAGGGTAGCATCATCGCGGAAATTATGCGTTTTGGGGGCAAAATCTTTCGCAAGATGCTCGCGGTAGTGAATAGTATCATCAGGATTCTTCCTGAAATCAGCCAGTGAGTACTCGCGAACCACCTCTGTACGTCCTTCGTACTGGTTATGTGTTTGCGTGTAGGCTATATCGTAAGTTTTCTTAAGCTTTTTGTATTCGGAAGCTTCGGTCAGGTATTTCCTGTTCCCGCCTTCCAGCTTCACCAACGGATAAGCATTGTAGCCCACTCCGTGCGCAGCTTTACCAGCACCCTCGCCTCTTCCATACCCTACTGCCACAGCTACTACTTTGGGGTGCATGCCCGGTATTGCCAGCACCGGCAGTTCAACCGGTTTACCATCGATCGTAAGTTCTATTACCGGCTTGTGAACTTCCACCTCATAATGGTCGTCCAGCTTTATACCCAGCTCTTTCGCCATGTCGTAAGAGATCATAGCATAGTTATCCCAGGTAGCACGGCTGATCGGATCGGGCATTTCCTGCAGCCAGGGGTTATTGGCGGCTGCCCCGCTGCCGATGGATACTTTCTGATACAACACCACTTCCACGGCGTTCGATATTTTGGCTGCAGCCGCTTTGGATACGGCTTCTGCAAGTCCGGCGGCAGTGTAAGCTGCAGGAGCAAAAGCCTCCGTAGCCGGCTCAATGATACCGCTCTGAAGTGCCTGATCAAAAGCAGACTGACCACCCAGTTTGGTAACCCAGTAGTTTTTGAAATAATCTTCGTAATCAGTATCGTTGCCGCTCCACTTTAACAGGGAAGTTTGGAAATACCTGGTTTTGAAAAGCGGTGCGATAGTGGGCTGCAGCAATGCATACATTCCTTCGCGTCCTTCTGCATCTCCCCAGCTTTCCAGGTAATGATGATGGGGAATGATATATTTACAAAGAGAAGCGGTTTCATCCGGTCTGTCGTTGAAGGACACCGCCAGCTTCACCTTCTTTAATGCTTCTTTAAACCCTTCCGCATCGGGGTAGTTATAAGCGGGATTGGCTTCATGGATCAGCAGGGTCTGTACTTTACCCTCTTTCATATCTGCCACCAGTTGTGCCATTTCAGCGTCTAATCCCAACCTGATCTGTACGGGACTTGCCCAGTTGATGGTAGTACCATTAGCACCGGCCAGCTCGTTGATAGCATTCACGATCACCTGGATAGCAGGATCATTGCTGCCGCTTACGACCAGCGAAGCGCCTTTATTTGAATTAATAAAAGAAACCGCCATATCAATCCCCTTCTTCAGCTTTTCATCCTGGATAGCGGGAGCTGATACTTCTCCGCCCAGCTTTGCCAGGATGTTCAGGGCTACGGCAGCTGCTTCTGATGGCCTGTGCAGGAACCGGTCGTCCGCATTGGCACCGGTAAGGCTCAATGTTCCCTCAAACTGGATATGCTTACTCATCTGAGGGTTGTCCTGGTCTATTCTTCTTCCGGCAGTATACTGGCATCCGAACTCCTCTGAGCTCAGCCAGGTTCCTAAAAAGTCGGCATCCAGTCCTATAATCACTTTTGCCTTATCAAAATGATAGGAAGGCAATGCTCTTTTACCGTATGATATCTGGTTGGCTTCCAGCAGGGCGCTGTAAGATACAGCATCATACTGCACATGCCTGCCACCGGGAAATTTCTCAAAAAACGATTTGATAACTTCTTTGGTAGTGGGTGAATTCAGTGTGGAAGTAAGTAATACGACGTTACCCCCTATTTCACCCGCAATTTTTTTGTCGATAGCGTCAAACAGCGGCACTTCCTTCAGCTCGCCGTTTACCACTTCTACCGGGTAACGCAGGCGGGCGGTATCGTACAGGTCCAATACAGAGGCCTGTATCCGTCCTGAAGTCCCCCCTCCTTTGCCGGTAAGGATAGAGTCTACATTACCGTCCACTTTAATAGGGCGACCATCCCTCACCTTAGCCACCAGGGGAACAACGTCCCCCTCTGCTATATAGGTAGTAGCGTAATACTGCGCTACGCCCGGAGTAAGGTTTTCAGGTTTATTTAAATACGGAATACTTTTTCTTACAGGCATTTCACAGCCGGCAGCGATAGCGGCAGCGGCAGTGCTGAATCCAACATACTTTAAGAAGTCCCTGCGGGGAGCTTTCGCATCAAGCAACCCTTTCCCATCCTCTACCATCGGCAGGTCTTCCTGGAATTCATCTTTCAATGATTTCTGGTACCCTTCTGAGTTGTTTAATTCACCTAAATTTTGCCAGTACTTTTTTGCTCCATTTATAAAAGTGATTTGTAATGATTTGCTCCACCATTGGATTGAAAATAGAAACTTACACCAATAATTTGTGAAAAAGTCACCGGTTAATCCATTAATAGTGGCATTTCTGACATTCCAAGCCGCCAATCATTTCCACAGTTACACTATCTATCTTGTTATTCCTGATATCCTCATGGAATTTCTCGTATATACTGTAGAACTTATTGTCGAATTGAACTTTTGTAGTACGGTGACAGTTTACGCACCAGCCCATGCTCAGGTCGGAGAACTGATGCACTTCATCCATCTCTGTTATGCTGCCATGACAGGTCTGGCATTGCTGCTCGCCTACTACTACGTGTTGAGAGTGATTGAAGTAAACGTGGTCCGGAAGGTTGTGGATACGAACCCATTCAATGGGTTTTCCTTTGCCGGTATATGATTGGGAAGCTTCGTCCCAACCCGCATATTCATATAGCTTTTTAATTTCTGAAGTTCCGTTCACCTTTGTTCCGTCTGCCCGGAACAGGTCAGGTCCCTTTGTGTATTCGTTCACCGCCATATGGCAGTTCATACACACGTTCACCGAAGGTATCAGCGCCTGCTTTCCTTCCTGGGCGCCGGTATGGCAATACAGACAGCTTATCTGGTTGATACCCGCGTGTACTTTATGGGAATAATAGATGGGTTGCTCTGGTTCGTAGTTTGTCTGGCGCCCCAGTCCTACAGCACCCTGGATGGTCATGTAACCGCCCAATACAAACAAGGCGATAATGGCAAGGGCGATATACATTTTGTTGCGGTAGAAAGGAACAGGTTCCTGTGCCGGAACACCCTCTTTGTCATCAGACATTTTTTTCAGGTTGGCATTTACCTGCAACAGGGTAAGCGCTATAACGGCCAGTATAAGGGTCAGCACCCCGAATAATAAGGTATTGTCGCTTTCAGGAACAGGGGCTGCGCCACCTCCGGGGGTTTCTTTTACTACCGGCGGCGCATTGATATAGTCAACGATCGCATCAATTTCAGCATCTGTCAGGCTTGCATTGCCTGTCATGATAATTTTATACTCCTTGATAAGCGCATCCGTATACGGGTCTTTAAAAGCAGCCGGATTCCGCACCCAGTCATGCACTTTCTGCCTGTCGCCCCACGGGCCGCGGGTTTCAAAATCCTTTAGCGCCGGCCCGGTCAGCTTTTTATCAATCGCGTGACAAGCAGCACATTTCTGGTTAAAAAGCGCTCTTCCGTCCTGCGCACTGGCTGTACTCACCCAAAAACACGAAAAAACTAGTAAGATAAATCCAAAAAAAATTGACTTTACTGTTGATCGGTAGCTCATTATATCCAGGAGTTTGTGTGATGTGGTTGTATCCCGTATGGCTGCAAAAATAGTTCAGGACATTGACAAAATATTCACATTTCAGAAAAAAATTTTCCCAGGCCCACACTGGCTTTCAGCGTTTTCGTAAGAATCATTATGATTTTTGTCATGTTTTTGTAATGACCCTCGTCAATCATATTAGCAAATCCGGCATATGATTTTTGCGCCGGTGGCGGGTGGGAGTATTTCTTTTTTAAGCAATCTATAAACCCAATTCAAAAAATCATCAACCCCAAAATCTCACCCCGGGTTTGCTGATTGAGGGATTTTTATCAATTTGCAGCCGATGTTCAAAAAGCTGCAACAAAAATGGAAGGTGAATGAATGGCAACTCTTTGTTATATTATGTGTGTTTGCCATTACCGGTACCACCACAGCATGGCTCACCCGGCTGATTACAGGATGGGTAGGATTTACGGATGAAACCTCCTGGATATGGAAACTGCTCCTCAGGTTGGGCATGCTGCTGATCGGTTATCAGCTGATCCTGCTGTCCGTAGCATTCCTGTTGGGACAATTCAGATTCTTCTGGAATTTTGAAAAGAAAATGCTCAGGAGGATGGGGATTAAGCTGTAAGCAGGATGAAAAGCAGGAAGTAGGGGTTACAGGGCTCAAGACACAGGTTGCAGAGCCGATCGTCAAATCAGAAACCATACATCAGAAATTTAAAATCAGAAATACCAAGGAAATGTCAAATTTGGCCATTTTTGCCTCGGGGACAGGGTCTAATGCACAAAAAATAATAGATCGCTTCAGGGACCATCCGCACATACATGTCAGCCTGATCGTAAGCAATAAGCCCCAGGCAGGTGTGCTGGAAATTGCCGGGAGGGAGAAAATAGAGACCCTCCTTATAGATAAGGAAAAATTTTTCAGGGGGAACGGCTATGCCGACGAGTTGAAAGCGGCCGGCATCAACTGGATCATACTGGCCGGCTTTCTATGGAAGATCCCTGAAAAGCTGATCGCTGCCTTTCCTGACCGGATTATAAATATTCACCCGGCCCTCTTACCCAAATACGGGGGTAAAGGCATGTATGGACATTTCGTTCATGAGGCTGTCATCGCTGCCGGTGAAAAAGAAAGCGGCATTACCATTCACTTTGTAGATGAGCATTTTGACCATGGCGCACCTATCTTCCAGGAAAAATGCAGCATTGACGAAACAGATACTCCCGCAACCCTGGCCGCGAAAGTGCAGGCACTGGAACACCGGCATTTTCCCGAAGTGGTGGAGAAACTGGTGCTGGGCACCCGGTAAACAATAATAATCCCGGGTTATTCCACAGGTGTACGTTAATAACTGACTTATAACTGTAATAATAAGTACATGTAAATCAGCGCCCCTGGAAAGCTGCACGCAACCGGGTGTTCCGCTGCATGTATCTTTTGAAATATTTTCCGCTGATACAGCCAGATCCAGTATCTGCAGGAAATTCTTTAGTAAGTGTTTACAACGAAAACATAATTCGCACTACCTGATCTGGCCCCACAGCCACCTTTACCCTGTTTACGATTGATTTGAGGTTTTGATATAACCTTCCATCAAAAAATTTCCCTGATTTTAATATAAAGCAGGCATACAGGAAAACATGTAAGCATAATAGTTTTGTAATATTGTACTACGAATTATTTCATGTAGTTGAGCATGCAGGAGGACCAAAACAAAGATCATAGCAGCGGGGAATTTTTAACCGGCTTATCGGGAGGCAGGGAAGAAAGCTTCCGGGTACTGTATGATACCTATAAAAATGGGGTATTCAGTTCGGCAATGACCTTTCTGAAAGATGAGCAGGAAGCAACCGAGATCACACAGCGGGTATTTATCAGGTTATGGGAAAAGCGGCACTTGTTAACGAATGTGGAGCAGTTACAGGATTATTTGTTTACCGTTACCAGGAACCTGGTCTTTGATCACCTGCGACAACTGGGGAGACAGGCTGAAATACTGGCTCAATACCGGCGGCAGATGACCCGTGCAACCGATAACAGCGCCGAGGAATGTGTAGATGAAAAAAATATCCTGAACCTTTGGCTGGGCATTGTCCGGCAGCTTCCTTCCCAACAGCAACGTGTATACGTCATGATAGAGCAGCAGGGAATCACCCTGGATGAAGCCGCCGACCGGCTGTCACTGAATAAAAACACCATAAAAAAGCACCTGGAGCTGGCACGTCGCTTTGTGCGGTCCGCACTCAAACACTCCTTGCAGGGACAATCCGTTACGAACCTCCGCTTTTTACAGATATTTCTCTGAGCCATTACGCCTTTTTCCTGCCACAAAAGTCATTTAGTATAACACAAGGATTATTTTATCATGACATTTCAAAGATTGCAGGAACTGATCGCTGCTTATAGGGATGGACGGCTTACTGACCCGGAACTGGAAGAATTATCCGGTATCCTCCGGCAGGATTTTCCGGCGGAATGGGACAGCATAATAAGACAAACCCTGCAATCTCAGCCAGACAAGCTCAGCCCGGAAAATGACCTGGAATTGTGGGAGCAGATCATTGCCGGCCGCAAGGTTATTCCTATAGAAAAACGGCGTTTTTCCCTGAAAAAACCGGTATGGGCAGCCGCAATAGCTGTAATGGTATGCCTGACAGGTTATCTTATTTGGATACCAGCCTCCCGGCAACATGCCATCACGCAATCGCAAAAACGGATCAATGCCATAGAACCCGCAACAAGCGGGGCGATATTGACCCTGGAAGACGGAACCAAACTCGTTCTTGATAGTCTGGGCAACGGGGTCATTGCTAACCAGGCAGGAGCCAATTTAACCCTGCAGAACGGGGCATTAATATATGATGCCCTTCAGGGCAGGAACACCGTAGCCTACAATACGCTGCAAACCCCTAAAGGGAGACAATTCAATATCCGGCTTCCGGACGGCTCCCGGGTTTGGCTGAATGCCGCCAGCACCATTAAATACCCTGTAGCATTCTCACAAAATGAACGGCGCGTGGAAGTGGACGGGGAAGCCTATTTTGAGATAGCGCACGATCATGCAAAACCTTTTATTGTGAACGTACGCCAGGTGGCAGAAGTGAAAGTGATCGGCACGCATTTTAATGTAAATGCATACAATGATGAAACGGCATTGGCCACTACCCTGTTATCCGGCGTTGTTGAAATACATTCCCTGCACGCATCCCCTACCGAGAAGCCTGTCCGCATATTACCCGGGCAGCAAGCCCGGTTGGGATATGCCAATGACAACATTCAACTCATCCCGGCCGATACCAGCCAGGTAATGGCCTGGAAAAACGGTGTATTCGATTTCAACGGGGCCTCATTGCAGCAGGTAATGCGGCAAATAGCCAGGTGGTACGATCTTACCATCGAGTATGAGGAAGGTGCACCGGCGATGAGTTTTGGCGGAAAAATGGGGCGTAACCTGAAGCTGGCAGATGTGCTTGAATTCCTGAAGGGAGCAAGGGTAAACTTTACTATGAAAGAAGACCGGAAGCTGATCGTATTGCCGGTCGATTAACCTGTTCGAAAATACCAGATATCCTGATTGCTTAACAATTTAAAATCTTCGATTATGGCCTGATCAAAACAATGCTGCAAAAGTATTGGCCGAATAACAAAACCGGAAGTGTTCGCAGCACCCCCGGTCCATGGCTCGGGTCAATGCTAAAACATCGCGTGTGATATCTTAATTATTAACCAAACCAACGCAATTTATGCAAAAAACTGTTATGGGGATCTATGACAGAACCGGGAGGTTCAGGTTCTCCGCACAAACGCTACTTGTTATGAGAATGATCACCTGCTTTATGTTCGTAGCGTGCCTGCATGTTTCGGCACGTACTTCTTCTCAATCGGTAAGCATTTCCGGCAAAAACACGGATATCAGAAAAGTCTTTTCCCTCGTGGAAAAGCAGACGGGTTACGTATTTTTTTATAACCAGGAAGATATAAAGCTGGCACATCCTGTTACAATAGCTGTAACCGGCATGCCGCTGCTTGATTTTATGAACCTGCTGCTCAGGGATCAGCCGCTGACATACCGTGTCGCCGGTAATACGATCGCTTTATCTCAAAAGCCGGAGGCATTAAAAAATGTACCTGCTGCCAGGGTGCCCCTTGCGCAGGTCATAGGGAAGGTCACCGACTCGCTGGGTAACCCTTTACCGGGCGCCAGCATAACGGTATCGGGGAAACACAGCACAGCCGTTGCTGACCAGAGCGGCATGTTTACCGTCGATGCAGAGGTGGGTGATGTGCTGATCATCAGCTTTGTAGGTTACGACGTAAAAAATGTAACCATTACCAATACCGATACTCCCCTTCAAATACGCTTATCCGAATCAAAAACTGTAATGGACAATGTGATCGTTACGGCACTCGGAATAGAAAGAAGCACCAAATCGCTGCAGTTTTCTGCCACTAAAGTGGACGGGGACAATTTTACGCAAGCCCGCGAAAACAATACGGCCAACGCGCTGGCAGGGCGGGTTGCCGGTGTAAATGTGACCAAGATCGCTTCCGGGCCCGGCGGCTCTTCGCGCGTGGTGATCAGGGGTGCAAAAACGCTGGGATCATCTAGTAATCAGCCATTATATGTTATTGACGGAGTTCCCATGGATAATACCAACCACGGACAGGCAGGCACCTGGGGTGGTGGTGATATGGGCGATGGCATGAGTGCCATTAACCCGGATGATATAGAATCCATGACGGTACTGAAAGGCGCCAGCGCGGCTGCATTGTATGGCTCCAGGGCGGCGCAGGGTGTCATTCTTATTACCACCAGGACAGGTCGCGGCACGAAAGGATTGGGAGTAGAGCTGAACTCCAATTACGTGATGGAAACGATCAACAATGTTACCGACAGGCAAACAACCTATGGCGTGGGCGGCTATGTGGGTACCACGCCCGATGACCAAAGAGCGGCAAAGCCTGAAACACTTGAGCAATTGTGGAATAATAACTGGACCTATAACGGCTGGGGACCCAAGCTGGATGGAAGTCCCTCTGTCTGGTTTGACGGAACAACCCATCCCTATTCCTATGCCGGCGATAACTGGAAGCGATTTTATGAAACGGGACATGCACTCACCAATTCTATTGCCCTGTCGGGTGGAAACGCTACCCAGAACTTCAGGGCTTCTGTTTCCAAGCTGAACAGCAACGGTGTTATTCCCAACTCAACCTATGACAGGGAAGATACGCTTAGAACGGTAGCCAGAGCTAAT
>CAKSVK010000028.1 GCA_934502905.1 uncultured Chitinophagaceae bacterium | reverse complement strand
GCTGATCCTGCAGCATGTGTATGAAGGGAAGCTGTCAAAGGCCGGGAAGCCGGTATATGCTTCCGGCTACTCCCTTCCGGTATCTGCTATACCCGGGAAATATTTGGAAAGATACAGCCATGGCTCAACCCTGCCATATATGTTCTTCGTTTAGCCTTCTTTGATACTTCCCTTTACCAGGTGTTCCTCAATGATCTGTTTAAAGACATTTTTAGGTAATGCTCCGCGTTGCATCATCGGGTCGCCATCTGTGGGAATAAAAAGAAAGGTTGGAATGCTTTGTATGCCAAAGACAGCAGATAGTTCGGTTTCCTGTTCCGTGTCTACTTTATAGATGAGCAGCTTATCTTTGAACTCTTCGGAAAGCTCTTCCAGGATAGGGGCTACCATTTTGCAGGGACCACACCAGTCTGCATAAAAATCAATAATAACCGGCAGGCTTCCCTTGAATTTCCAGTCCTTTTCCTTTTCATAGTCGAAAATACTGTCCTTAAAATGCTGTGTGCTGAGCTGTATGGTAGCCATATCGTTTTTTGCAAAAATAAACAAACGAACGGACTTTGATTAATCCGGTTACAGGTTTCAGGTCACAGGCTGCCGGGTGATCAGGAAGATATAAACCTTCTACATTATCATATTTTCAAATTTTATCACCTGCTCCCTGTATCCTGTATTTTATGTTATCGGCTTATTCCCACTTTCTGCATCACTTTCCGTATACCCTCCTGTATCCGCTCTTCCACGTCATCTGCAAAAGGCCCGGGCATTACATAATAGATCATGCTGGAATCAGGCTCATAACCTCCTTCTCCCAAAATGCGTTTCGTAGGAATATAACACATCACTTCATTGCTGTAACCGGCAACAAAAATCTGTCCGTTTTTGCCATATTGCTTTTTACTCCAGAGGGAGTAATCTACTACCGTTTCTCCTGCCAATGCCAGGATGGACAGGCTTTTTCCAAAGCGGATAACCTGTATGGGGTATTGATATTTTGATACATTCCATCCTTTATTATAGGCATTCAGCATCAGTTTGGCCCTGCGTTGAAGATATTGATTCTCGCTCAGTATCTCTTTCTGGTATTGCTCCAGGTCAAAGGGACGGAATTCCAGCGGAACTTCGATATAGCTGCTGTTGATAAGACCGTTTACAGGTGCCATTTTACCATTGATGACCTGTTGTACGGAGGTGGATAACGTTTTACCATGTTGTACGGCATGTTCCAGCTTTCCCCTTGGCTCCGGGTTGATATCCCCGGCACATCCCTGGAAAAAAAGAGCAGCAGCACCGGGGTACTGGTTTTCTAATTCTATTTGCGCATATCCGGCATAGTCACCGTTTATCTTCATATAGTCTCCGCCCAGGGTGGTGTTGTGGCATGCGTAGCCAAACAGTACGGCTTCCAGCTTGTTCTGTTCGTTGCTAATGGTCATTACCGGCACATCGTGGTCTACCGGACGGATCGTGATATTCGGATCACGACGATTTTTTGCGAAACCTGCGCTGCCGTTGCCGCTTGATACCTTAACCGGGTGGAGGGAAGTTATCGCATTGTCAATAATTTCGATGATATCGGCGGTAAGCTTTTGGGCATAAGCCGCCACAACGATCATATGCTGGGTATCATAGTCAAACATGCCCGCAGAAGGCCATACCATCGGACCGGAATGGGTATGCGAAGAATTCAGCATGAGTTGAGAACGATCAATACCATATTTTTCACGTACTTTTTTCCCAACATCTTCTGAAATTTCGTGGGACAATCCCAACACATCCGTAGTAACAATAATAACACGTTTGTTGTTGGCATCTTCCAGCACAATGGCCTTTGCCCATAAGTCATGATCTTTTCCTTCTGCAGGACTAAACCGTTGTGGTGAGGCATAACCGTTCATCCAGGCAGGGTCCGCCGGCGTAATGATCTTTTTGGCAATGCCGGCTTTCAGCGCCTGTGCAGACAGGTTTGTTTGTAAAAGCAGGAAGAAAGCGAGAAACGCGGAAATTATTTTTTTCATAATAATGATATATTGTGCAGATACACCTGTCATAAGAAATAACCAGGATTATTTTTTAGCGATCTCTCCGGCGTATTTTTGAATTTTACGCATCGCCTCGGCAATTTGTTCCATTTCTTTTTTATCGCCCAGCAGCATATTCTGGAACAGCCAGACGGATTGCTCCGAGGTCAACGTGTCGTTTTGCGGGCATTGGTTTCTTTCCAGCCATTCTTTCATGGTCTTTTCCCCATATACCTTTAAATAGTGCTTGTTGGATGCTAACGCTGTTACATAGCTGCTTTTGTTCATTTGCCCGTATCCCGTGGAGTTGGGTACGCCTTCTGCGCTCAGCGCCTGCAGGAATTTATCCCGGCTTAATCCAGCAAAATGATTTTTATCGTACCGGAACATATACAAATGGAAGGCGCTTTTGGTTGTGCCGGGATACAGTTTGGCAGGTGTAATGCCGGGCACATCGTTGAGCAGTTGAGAGAGGTACTGTGCATTTTCCCAGCGGCGGTTGCTTTGTTCTGCTACGCGTGTCATCTGCGACAACAGCAGGCTTCCCTGGAATTCAGTCATGCGAAGATTGGAACCACGGGTGCCGGTGCCGGTAGAAAAAGAGGTAGACCTGCCACCCTGTCCCTGGTTGTGAAACGTATAACAGTTGCTGATGAAAGATTCGTCATTGGTAATAATAGCGCCCCCTTCGGCACAGTTCAGGTTTTTAGAGGACTGGAAGCTGAATGCGCCTGCCAGTCCGTAGTTGCCTACTTTTTTGCCCTTCCATTCTGCCAGGTGGGCCTGGCATGCATCTTCCACAACAGGAATATTGTGCTTTTTACCCATCGCCACAAATGCATCCAGGTCGGCGGGAGAGCCGCCTATATGCACGGGCATGATCACTTTTGTTTGCGGAGTGATGGCAGCTTCCGCTTTTGCAGCATCTATCTGGAAAGTTTCTATATCTGTATCCACGAGTATGGGCAGCGCATAATTCAGTGCCACTACATTGTAGGTAGCTACGAATGTGTATACGGGAATGATTACTTCATCACCCGGACCTGTGTCAAGCGCTCCGAGAATGGTAGTAAGTGCGCTGGTACCACTGGATACACCCAGGCTGTGTTGGGCGCCCAGCAGCTTACTGTATGCCGATTCGAATTTTGCCATGACTTCGCCATTCAGTCTGCCCCATTTTTTGCTGTTCAGCACTGCTGTCAAGCCTTTTTCTTCAATCGTGCCAAGTACAGGCCAGGACGGAAAGCTGGCTGCATGTGCCCGGGGACCACCCAGGATTGCCGGCCTGGTATCAGCTGAACCTGCCGAAGCAATATAAGGTGTACCTATGGCCATACCCGCGCCTGTTATTGCCAGGTTATTGATGAACTTCCGGCGATTAAAAGTATTTTGCATAACGAATATTTTATCGGTTACTAAAGCTAGTTATATTTTTGTAGACTGAAACGCTATTATTATGAGAAAAACGAGTTTGCTTTTTGCGTTATTCCTATTATGTGTATCGGGTACATCGGGTTATGCGCAAACTATTACAGTGCTGACATATAATATTTATCATGGCGAGGAAAACTATAACAGAGGGCACAGCAACTTAACAAAGGTTGCGGCTGTTATCAACAAGTATAAGCCTGATTTTGTTGCTATGCAGGAAGTGGACAGCATGACCCAAAGAACGGCTGCTTTTAATAATGGAGTGAAGAAGGACCTGGTGGCCGAGCTGGCAAAGTTGACCGGCATGCATGGTTATTTCGGGAAAGCAATGGATTATAGCGAAGGAGGGTATGGTGAGGGGCTTTTATCAAAGTATCCTGCAATACCTGTGGTGCATCATCTTCCTGTGCCTGCAGGCGGCGAAGGGAGAGCCCTGATCGTAGTAGAGCACCAGCTCCCGAATGGCCGGAAGATGGCATTTGGTGGCACGCACTTATGCCACGAGTTTGAACAAAACAGGCTGGAGCAGGCGAAGGCAGTGGCTGATATCATGTTGGGATTGAATATGCCTGTGATCGTGAGCGGGGATTTTAATATTACACCAGACACGGAGCCCTATAAAGCCATAACCGAAAAACTGAATGATGCGGCAGTGGTATATGGCAATCCACAATTTACTTTTTCCTATCACAAGCCTGTATACCGTATTGATTTTGTATTTATAAATAAAGGCAATACGTGGAAGGTGAAAAATGTGGAAGTGATCAAAGGGGAAGACGCTTCCGATCACATGCCTGTATTGGTAACACTTGAACTGTTAAAGCAATAATAACTTATGTATATGGAACGATCAGCAAATTATTCCCGCTTATTGAATTTAATAACGTGCCTGCTCTTTTGGGCTTTTACCTTTCCGGTGTATGCGCAGGAAAAAATAATCATATCGCATGGGCCTTATTTACAGGCAATGACAGACTCCGGTGTTTCCATTGTATGGACAACCAATAAACCGGCAACAGCGTGGGTGGAGCTGGCGCCGGATGACGGCAGTCATTTTTACCAGAAGGAAAGACCGAAATTTTTCTATGCAACAGATGGGTTAAAAAATATCGGCACCGTTCATAAGGTTCATCTTAAATACCTGCAACCCAACACACGCTATCGTTACCGCGTGTACAGCCAGGAGATATTAAGTCACGAGTTTGTGTATATACATTACGGAGATGTTGCTGCTACGGATGTATACAGGAAGAAGCCGCTTACGTTCACTACTGCGGGTAAGCCCGGACCGGTTGAGTTTGCGGTAGTTAATGATATTCATGAACGAAATAATGTTTTAAAGCAGTTGCTGGCGCAGGTGGATCTTGCTGTAACTGATTTCGTTGTTTTCAACGGGGATATGATCAATGCCTCCCGGAGTGAGGGAGAATTATTCGGAGGCTTTATGGATACCGCCATTGCGTTATTTGCAAGCGAGAAGCCGATGTATTATGCAAGAGGGAATCATGAGACAAGAGCGCCCTTTGCACCGAGGTTCTCCGATTATTTCCCGACAAGCAGTGGTCATCTTTATTATATGTTCAGCAGGGGAGATGCCTGTTTTATTATACTGGATGGGGGAGAGGATAAGCCGGATTTGGATATTGAATACAGCGGAATAACCGATATGGATCATTACAGGACCGAACAGGCAAAATGGCTAAAAGAGGCAGTGCAGACAAATGCTTTTAAGAAAGCAAAGTATAAGATAGCGATCTGCCACATTCCGCCGGATCCGGGTTGGCATGGCAGTGCAGATATCCTGGAAAAATGGGTGCCGATCCTTAATGAAGCAGGCGTGCAGGTTATGCTTAGCGGACATGAGCACCGGAACCGGATAATAAAACCGGATGCTGCTATAAAATTCCCGGTCATCGTAAACTCCAATAACAGTATATTGAAAGCAAAAATTTCAGATAAAGAAGCCCGCTTCAGCGTTTTTGGGATAGATGGGAAAAAAATAGATGAGCTGATAATACAATAAGTGGTAAGCTTGACGAAGATACCACGGGGGGGAATATCAGGCTGTTCTTGTGCCTGATTTTATAGCTGTGGTCTGCGAATACAGACTGCTGTTCTTATTTTTGAGTGCTATCCATAGCTGTGCTGTCTCTTCCCGGCAACCGGTTAGGCACATTAAAATTGGTGTCATCCGGCAAACTATCTACTACAGGTTTTGATCCATTGCCACTGCCACAGGCGGTAAAAAGAACAACAATCGTTAGAATTGCGAGACATTTTTTCATTTGGAAATATGTTTGGATCCTCTTTTTTTATTGGATGTATGAATGCTTTTTAAGCAACATAACATATGCTGAAAAAGATACTGGATGTTTGTAATTTTTACTTATTGCCCGTACAATTTCAACAAAAATTATGATAATAGCATAAATGAAGCCAAAATTTTTATAAGTTATTGTATAGGCGTCTGCCGGTTTATGATACTAAGGAACAGTAGTATCTGTATTACGTTGGTGATCATTGAGTAATTCCCGGAAGAGTTGTGAACAGGTAATTCTTATTCCGTTTGGGTTTTGAAGGTTTTTTTCATAGCATGTATCATTGATTCAGGGCTCCAGTCTCCGGGTACAATCATACGCCGGATGGTGTAAAGCGGATTATTTTCATCTATTTTGGTAGAGAGCTGAAAGGCAGCTTTAATATTCCTTTTCTTAAGTTCGGGTATACCTTCCTGTGTCCATACGCCAAATGGATAGGCCAGGTACTTTACCTGTTGTCCGGTGATTTCCTGCAGTTGATTGCAGGATTTTACGATTTGTTCATCCCAGTCTTCCGGCTTATATTTTTTCAGGTTTTGATGCGACCATGTATGTGTTTCAACGGCGTGCCCGTCTTCGGCAAGGCTTTTTACCTGCTCTCTGCTCATATATATAGAGCGTCCCAAAGAAATGGTCATGATGAAAAACACACCTTTGAAACCATGCTTTTTCAGCTCCGGTGCACCAATGGTATATTGGTCAACCACACCATCATCAAAAGTGATCATTACCGGTTTGGGGGGGAGCGAAGCGCCTTTGGTCAAATAATCGTACAGCTGATCGGGTAATACGGTCTGGTACCCGCTGTCTGCCAGGATTTGCATTTGTGCTTTAAATCTTGCAGGCGGAACGATCACATCTTTTGCCAGCCTTGATTCGTTTCCCTTCCATTCCCTGATCTGGTGATAACATAACACCGGCACTTCAATGCCCGGCAGACTGATCGTATTTGTTTTAACAATACTATCTGTTTTATTTACGGAAACTTCTTTTGATGACAGGGTATCATTACCGGTCGTTTTTTCAGTAATTTCAGTATTCGCCGGAGATTGACAGCTACAGAAAATGATGACCGCTAGAAAACACAGGTTTTTCATACAGGTGAAACGATAAATGTTGTAAAAAGGTATGCAAGGTAGGAACAGTTTTTTAACCGGGGAGCAAAACAAATTCAATACGGTAAATTTGTGTAAAAAATAAATAATGGATCTGTCACTTAACGGAAAAAATGCGGTTATATGTGGTAGCACTCAGGGGATAGGGCTGGCGGTTGCCAGGGAGCTTGCTTCTCTTGGGGCAAATTGTATACTATTGGCAAGAAACAGGGAAAGCTTGCAAAAAGCAGTGTCATTGCTGGTGACTGGTGAAGGACAGGAGCATGGATACCGGGTAGCTGATTTTTCAGATACAGGCGCTGTTAAATCTGTTATTGCCGGTATCGCCAGTGAAAAAATAATTCATATCCTCATCAATAATACAGGAGGCCCGGCGCCGGGTGCTATTACGGATGCTTCAGCAGATACCTTCGAAGCTGCATTCCGGCAACACATTGTTAATAACCAGGCGCTGGTGCAGGCTGTTCTGCCCGGCATGAAAAAGGCGGTATATGGCAGGATCATCAATATTGTTTCTACCTCGGTAAAAGTACCGCTTCCCAATCTCGGGGTTTCCAATACCATACGGGCTGCGGTAGCGGGATGGGCAAAAACATTGTCGAATGAAGTAGGTCCGTATAATATTACCGTAAACAATGTATTACCGGGCTTCACCAATACCAGAAGGATAAAAAGCATCGTGGAAATGACGATGAAACAACATCATGTCGGTGAAGAGCAGGCCGTTTCTTTGCTTTCTGAACCTATACCCATGAAACGTTTTGCCGAGCCGGAAGAAGTGGCAAATATGGTTGCTTTCCTCGCCACGCCGGCTGCGTCCTACATAACAGGGACGAGTATACGGGTAGATGGCGGTAGAACCGGCGCCATATAAAAACAGGAGATCTCAGGTTGCAAGACGCAAACGACAATATTTCACGATAAGAGGTGTAATGATGGATGATTGCAGGATTTTGAGATTGTTGATATAGCATACATTTTCATGTTACACATTCCTTCGGCTTGTAACCTGCAACCTGTATCTGCCTGACCAGATTACCTTTCAGCAGGAGGGAATAATCGAAGGTTTGCCTAAACAAATCCCTGCATCAAAATCGCAGATCAGCATTCCGGCTTTTCCCTCATTTTCAGACCAGTGTCTTCATACATTTTTCGAGGCTGCTATGCCAATCGGGTATTTTGATGTGGTAAGTACTTTCTATTTTACCGGTATCCAGCAACGAATAATGCGGCCTTTGGGCAGGGGTGGGGTATGCCGATGAGGGAATAGGGTGTATGTTACATTGCTTGCCTGCTATTTCGCGGATGGCTAATGCAAATTCGTACCAGCTAATTTGTCCTTTGTTGCTGTAGTGATATATACCCGGATGACGGGCGCCGTTTGCAACGATCTTCAGGATCGCTTCTGCCAGGTCACCTGCGTAAGTAGGAGACCCGGTCTGGTCTTTCACCACGTTGATCTCCTTCCTGGTATCCATCAGGTGCAGCATGGTTTTTACAAAATTTTTTCCATACCTGCTATACACCCAGGAAGTGCGAATGACAATGCTGTCGGGGGCTTTTTCAAATGCCATTTGCTCCCCATTTTCTTTGGTCGTTCCGTAAAAATTAACGGGATCCGTTTTGTCTGTTTCCTTATAGGGAACATCCGATTTACCATTAAAGACGTAATCTGTTGAAATATGAATGAGCCGGCAACCGCTACGGCTACAAGCCGAAGCCAGGTGCCCAATCGCTTCCGCATTAATGCGAAAACAATCTTCCCTGTTGCTTTCCGCCAGATCTACCGCTGTATAAGCCGCACAGTTGATGCAAAACTGCGGTTTTAAATTGCTGAATACAGATTGAATTATTTCCGGCTGATCAATGGGAAATTCCTCCCTTGAAAAAAAATGGAAACTGAACATCGGATAATTGCCTGCGAGATCTTTAACGCAGGTGCCTAATTGTCCGTTAGCGCCGGTAACAATAATTACAGGATTTGCCATATACAAAATTAATCTTGCCCGAAGATAAACGGACTGTCAAAGTCGGACAGTGCCGGGTTGACTTTGTCTTTGTCTGAAAGAATGACCTTGTCTCCGGGTATCTGCCAGTCAATTTTAAGTGCAGGATCATTATACAAAAGTCCTCTTTCCTGGGAGCGGTCATACAGCTCATCACACTTGTACAGCACCACCGCCCGTTCGGTTGTTACGGAAAAGCCATGGGCAAATCCTTTGGGTATCAGTAGTTGCAGCTTGTTTTCTGCGCTTAATGTAATAGCATATGATCTGCCGAAAGCAGGAGATCCCTTTCTGATATCCACCACTACATCGTTGATGGATCCTTCCAGCACCCTTACCAGCTTAGCTTGTGCTTTGGGGGGTAACTGAAAATGCAGTCCGCGAATCACCCCGAAAGAGGAAGAGGACTGGTTGTCCTGTACCCAGTTTTGGGTTACCCCTGCGGAAAAAAATACATTCTTATTATAGCTCTCAAAAAAATAGCCGCGGGCGTCTTCGAAGATCTGGGGTTGAAATATTAATAATCCTGGAATATCTGTTTCTAAAAAAGGCATGAAATATAATTATATCTGACGGGCGTGAAGATATAACATTCCTATCTTTTATGGTACTGTGCAGTATAATATTGCTGGTAGTTACCGGAAGTGACGTTGTCTATCCAATCCTGGTTAGCCAGGTACCAATCCACTGTTTTCTCCAGTCCTTCTTCAAACTGAAGTGAAGGCTTCCAGCCCAGCTCTTTTTCCAGCTTGCCGGCATCAATGGCGTAGCGCAGATCGTGCCCGGCACGGTCTTTTACAAAATTGATCAGTTTTTCGGATGTACCCGGTTCCCGGTTCAGCTTTTTGTCCATGATACGGCACAACAACCTTACAAGATCAATATTTTTCCATTCGTTGAATCCCCCGATATTATACTTTTCTCCTTTCCTTCCTTTATGAAAAATGGTATCTATAGCTCTTGCGTGATCTTCTACCCATAACCAATCCCTGATATTTTCCCCTTTGCCGTATACTGGCAAAGGTTTATTGTTCCTGATATTGTTGATCATCAGTGGTATCAGCTTTTCGGGAAAATGATAGGATCCGTAATTGTTGGAGCAATTGGACAAAACCACCGGTAGATGGTAAGTGTGGTAATAAGCCATCACAAGATGATCGGAGGATGCTTTTGAAGCAGAGTAAGGGGACCGGGGATCGTAGGGAGTGTCTTCTGTAAAGAACCCTGTTTCTCCTAGGGAACCATATACTTCGTCTGTGGAAACATGGTAAAACAATTTGTCCGGCTCATCTGCCCAGTGTTGCCTGGCGGTATTGAGCAATACACCCGTACCCAGTACGTTGGTCCGCACAAAAGCAAGCGGATCCATGATAGACCTGTCTACATGGCTTTCCGCAGCAAGGTGAATGACACTGTTAAATTTGTAGGTGGAAAAAAGCTGATCCATTTTCTGCTCGTCACAGATATCAGCATGTTCAAACACATAGTTCTCTTTGTGTTCAATGTCTTTCAGGTTGCTGAGGTTACCCGCATAGGTAAGCGCATCTATATTTACAACCAGGTATTGAGGATATTTATTTACAAAAAGCCTTACAAGATGAGAGCCGATAAAACCGGCTCCCCCTGTAATGGCAATTGTTTTATGTGTCTGAGACATTATAGGCTCCAGTAAGTTAATGTAGAAAACTTATTTCTGTATAATCCCTTTAAGTCTGCAAATATAGCACCCGGATTGGTAATTTCCGCCAGGTAGTCTTCGGTGAGATTTTTATACTCATCGTGGGATACGCCCAGGATCACGGCATCGTAGTTCTTGCCTATGGAAGACAAGGGGAAACCGTATTCATGCTGTAGCTCTTCGGAGTCGGCATGAGGGTCTACAATGTCAACATTTAAGGAGAAAGATCTCAATTCCTTTATCATATCCATAATTTTTGAATTACGGATATCGCTTACATTTTCTTTAAAGGTAGCGCCCATTACCAGCACTCTCGCTCCCGTAACTTCCTTTGAGTTTTTAATAATATGCTGCACCACTTTTTTAGCAACATATAAGGGCATCTCGTCGTTGATAACCCTTCCCGCCAGGATTACCCTGGAGTCGTAGCCCAACGCACTGGATTTGTAGGTCAGATAGTAGGGGTCCACACCTATACAGTGACCGCCTACCAGACCCGGATAGAACTTCAGGAAGTTCCACTTGGTGCCTGCCGCTTCCAGCACTTCGTAGGTATTGATGCCGACCCGGTCAAAAATGATGGACAATTCATTCATCAACGCTATGTTCAGGTCGCGCTGGGTATTTTCAATGATCTTTGCTGCTTCAGCCACCTTGATAGAAGATGCTTTATGTACACCGGCCTGTACCACGATCTCATAGATGCCGGCGATCTCTTCCAGCGCCTCTGCATCAGAACCTGATACCACCTTGGTGATTTTGGCGAGCGTATGCTCCTTATCACCCGGGTTAATACGCTCCGGCGAATATCCCAGCTTAAAATCTGTATGAAGCTTCAGGCCACTCAGCTGTTCGATAATAGGCAGACAGTCTTCTTCGGTGCAACCGGGGTAAACGGTTGACTCATATACGACGTAGTCTCCTTTTTTGATCACCTTTCCGATTGTCTCGGAAGCTTTTTTAACGGGGGTAAGGTCAGGAACGTTATGCCCGTCTACCGGTGTAGGTACCGCAACAATGAAGAATTTAGCCTCCCGCAGCACATCCAGTGAGTTGGTGAAAACGATATCGCAGTTTTCAAACGCAGCACTGTCCAGCTCGTTGCTGGGATCGATTCCGTTTTTCATCATCTCTATGCGTTTCGCATTGATATCGAAACCGATAACACTTACTTTTTTTGCAAATTCTAAAGCAATTGGTAATCCCACATATCCTAAACCAATCACGGCCAGTTTGGCCTTTTTGTCAACAATGTCCTTGTAAATCAACATGATGTTTTATTTTTTAAAATCTTTAGGCAATTTGTACAGTTCCTCTTTCGGCAAAGATTTAAAGTATTCATAAGTGATGCGCAATCCTTCAGCACGGCTAACGGTTGGCTGCCACCCCAGGATGTCCTTAGCTTTGGTGATGTCCGGCTGGCGTTGTTTCGGGTCGTCTACAGGTAACGGTTTATATATAATTTTCTGATGGGTTCCGGTAAGTTTTATCACTTCTTCTGCAAATTCCCTCAGGCTGATCTCATCGGGGTTACCGATGTTTACGGGATGGGCATAATCGCTCAGGAGCAAGCGGTAAATACCCTCTACCAGGTCGTCTACAAAGCAGAAAGACCGTGTCTGGGATCCATCTCCGAAGACGGTGAGGTCCTCTCCCCGCAGGGCCTGACCGATAAATGCCGGTAAAGCTCTTCCGTCATTCAGCCGCATCCTGGGTCCGTAGGTATTGAATATCCTTACGATCCTTGTTTCCAGCTTATGGTAGGTGTGATAGGCCATGGTGATAGCTTCCTGGAAGCGTTTGGCTTCATCGTATACTCCCCGGGGACCTACCGGGTTCACATTTCCCCAGTAATCTTCCGATTGCGGATGAACCAGCGGATCTCCATATACTTCGGAGGTGGAAGCAATTAAAACCCTGGCTCCTTTTTCTTTCGCCAGCCCAAGACAGTTGTGCACGCCCAGCGAACCTACTTTCAGTGTCTGGATCGGGATCTTGAGATAGTCAATAGGACTGGCGGGTGAAGCGAAATGCAGGATGTAATCCAGCTTACCCGGCACATGGATAAACTTAGAAACATCGTGATGATAGAATTGAAAATCTTTATGCGGGAACAGGTGCTCGATATTTCTCAGGTCACCGGTAATAAGGTTATCCATCCCGATAACTTCATACCCCTCCTTAATAAACCGGTCAGATAAATGAGAACCCAGAAAGCCGGCGGCGCCTGTGATCAGTACTCTTTTTTTCATCCTTTTGTTTTTATAGACATCCGGTGAATAACACCGGCAATTCAAAAATTATTGATTGGTCGCTTTTCTTCCCACACTCTCATAATGGAAGCCAAGTTCTTTTATGGCGTTTACATCAAAGAGGTTCCGTCCATCAAAAATAACCTTGCTCTTCAGCAGGGAGACTATTTTCAGAAAATCCGGTGTACGGAATTCGTTCCATTCTGTAGCAATGATCAGCGCATCTGCACCTTTCAGACAATCGTACTGGTTTTCAGCAAACGAAATTTTATCCCCTACCAGTTGCTTTACATTGTTCATCGCCTCGGGGTCGTAAGCTGTTACGGAAGCGCCTGCTTTTGTCAGGGCATCTATGATATAGAGGGCAGGCGCTTCTCTTATATCGTCTGTATTCGGCTTAAAGGCCAGCCCCCATAAAGCAAATTTTTTACCAGAAATATTACCGTTAAAATATTTTTGGACTTTAGGCAGCAAATGAAGCTTCTGCAGCTCATTTACGCTCATAACGGCATTGAGTATCCTGAACTCGTAATTTACTTCTTCAGAACTTTTCACCAGCGCCTGCACATCTTTGGGGAAGCAGCTTCCACCATAACCGATTCCCGGAAACAGGAACCGTTTCCCTATCCGTTCATCGCTGCCGATCCCTTTTCTTACCATATCCACATCCGCACCAAGCTTTTCGCAGAGCTGGGCTATTTCGTTCATGAACGAAATTTTGGTCGCCAGGAATGAATTGGCAGCATACTTGGTCAGCTCAGCCGATCTTACATCCATGAAAATGATGGGATTTCCCTGACGGACAAAAGGTGCATACAGATCATTCATGATCTTCTGTGCTTTTTCTGAGTCAGTGCCGATAACAACCCTGTCCGGCTTCATGAAGTCGTCAACAGCCACTCCTTCCCGCAGAAACTCGGGATTGGATACCACGTCGAACGCCCCGGCTTTTTTAAGATCGTTTCCGTTGCCCAATTCTGCAGCCGAGCTTTCTATGATAGCGGCTTCTACTTTTTCAGCTGTTCCTACGGGAACGGTACTTTTATCAATGATAACTTTGTAGTCGCCCGGCTTGACTATTTTTCCCAGGTCTTTTGCAACACCGAGTATGTATTTCAGATCGGCAGACCCGTCTTCCCCGGGAGGGGTAGGCAGCGCCAGGAAAATTACTTCTGCATCTTTAATGCCTTCAGCAAGGCTTTGGGTAAAATGCAGGCGGCCTTCCTTTACATTCCGTAAGAATATTTTCTCCAGTCCCGGCTCGTATATAGTAATTTCTCCGTTAGAAAGCTTTTTTACTTTTCTTTCATCGATATCAATACAGGTAACGTTATTGCCTGTTTCGGCAAAACAGGTACCTGTTACCAAGCCAACATATCCTGTTCCTACTACTGCTATTTTCATCGTCTTAAATGTTATTTTTTTATAAAGCTGATCACCTTTTCTGTTATAAATTCCAATTGGTCTTTAGCAAGCTCGGTGTGCATAGGCAGGGAAATAACCCTTTCTGTGAGCAAATCGGTTACAGGTAAATCGTAGGAAGAGCCGCCGAAGGCATTAAACATTTTTTGTTTATGCGCCGGCAGGGGATAATAGAGCATGGAAGGAATGTTGTGTGACGCCAGGTATTCATTGAGCCCGTTCCGGCTCACACCTTCCAGCTTCAATGTATATTGGTGAAATACGTGATTGGTATAGGGGGCTGTATAAGGAGTGGTGATTGCCGGAATGCCGGCAAAAGCATGGTTGTAAAATGCAGCAGCCTGTTGCCTGGCTGTTATATATTTGTCCAGCCTTTTAAGCTTTACATTCAGCACCGCAGCCTGTAAAGTATCCAACCTTGAGTTGCACCCAACGATGTCGTGATGGTATCGTATACTTTGTCCATGGTTGGCGATCATTTTTATCTTTTCTGCCAGTGCCGGATCATTGGTGAACAGGGCGCCACCGTCTCCGTAACATCCCAGGTTCTTTGAAGGGAAAAAAGATGTGCAGCCTATTGTACCAATTGTGCCGGTTTTCTTTTGCGTTCCGTTTGAAAAAGTATAGGTAGAACCGATTGCCTGTGCATTGTCTTCAATAACATGCAGGTCGTGTTTTTGGGCAATCTGCATAATCGCTTCCATATTGGCTGCCTGTCCGTATAAATGAACCGGAACAATAGCCCTGGTTTTGGGGGTAATTGCTTTTTCTATGGCAACAGGATCAATACAAAAGGTTTGCGGATCCACTTCTACGAAAACCGGTTTCAGCTTTAAGAGTGCAATTACTTCTGTAGTGGCGATAAAGGTAAAGGAGGGGGTGATCACTTCGTCACCCGGTTGCAGGTCCAGCGCCATCAATCCTATTTGCAAAGCGTCTGTGCCATTTGCACAGGGGATCACGTACCGGCAATCCAGGTATTGCCCCAGGTTTTCAGCAAATTGCTGAACAGGCTTACCGTTAATGAATGCGCAACTATCTAAAACTTCGTGGATAGACCGGTCAATCTCTTCTTTTATCTCCATGTACTGGCTTTTTAGATCTACCATCTGTATGTCACGCATCCGCATTATTTTTTTGATGGGTGCAAAAATAGCAAAATATGAACATGTTAACTATGTGTGCGTTAGATTTGTATCAGGAATTTAATATATAATAACTGTGCTGCGTATTTTATATAATTTTTTTATTATTTCGCTGGAATCGGGGATCCGTATTGCTTCTTTATGGAACCCGAAAGCCCGGCTTTGGGTGAACGGAAGAAAGGGATGGGTTAAACAAATAAAAGAAAAGGTTGATACGTGGGGGGCGGTTTCATCACCGATTATATGGATGCATTGTGCTTCACTCGGAGAGTTTGAACAGGGACGCCCTTTGCTGGAGCAGCTCAGGACGGCAAATCCCCATATCAGGGTCGTGATCAGCTTTTTTTCTCCTTCCGGTTATGAAATCAGGAAAAACTATACCGGCGCCGACCTGGTCGTATACCTTCCTGCCGACCGGCCGGGTAATGTGCGGAAGTTCCTTGACCTGGTGAGCCCGACCCTCGTTCTGTGGATCCGGTATGAATTCTGGCACAATTACCTGCGCGAAATAAAAAAACGTAATATTTCGCTGTTGCTTGTTTCGGCTTTATTCAGGGAAAACCATATCTTTTTCAGGTCCTTCGGGGGATTCTGGAGAGATACATTGAAATGTTTTACGCATGTGTTTGTTCAGAATGAAGACGCTGCAGACCTGCTAAAGGAGATAGGTTTTGAGCGTAATGTAACGGTTTCAGGAGATACCCGCTTTGACAGGGTGAGTGAAATAGCCGGCGCTTTTCAGCCGGTGACCGGGATAGAGACGTTTTGCAGGGGGCGCCAGGTATTGGTGGCTGGAAGTACCTGGCGGGAGGATGAGGAGGAGTTTGTGCATTATGTTCGTGTCAACAAACAAACAGCATTTATCATCGCACCGCACGAGGTAGATACCGAAAATATTCACGATATTCAAAAGCTGTTTCCCGGTTCGGTAAAATATTCTGAATTCAGGAACAACCTGGAGGCAACTGAGGCTCATGTGCTCGTAATAGATAATATAGGGATGCTGTCCCGGTTATATCATTACGCTGATATAACCTATGTCGGCGGCGGATTTGGAGATGACGGACTTCATAATATTCTGGAAGCGGCGGTATATGATAAGCCTGTACTTTTTGGTCCGGTCCATCAGAAACACTACGAAGCGGTGGAAATGATAGAAGCCGGTGGTGCATTCGGCGTAAAAAATGCCCTTGAACTGGAAGCAGCTTTAAACCGGCTTTTTGCCAACAGGGAGGAGTTGCAGGCTGCGGGAAATGCTGCCGGTCAATATGTTCGCGTTAACAAAGGTGCTACTGAAAAGATCATGGATTATATTGAGCGAAACCGCCTTTGTACCAGTTGATCGAATAGCTTGACAGAAGGCAGGTCTTCTTTCCATCCCAATTTTAATTTAAGTTCCCTCTGGATCCAGAATTCTGCTTCGGCATATATGGAAAAATGATTGATCGTTTTCAGGGAACGTTCATACATGGCTTCGTCTCCACGGAACAGTTCTGTAATGAATATGTAGCGATCGTTAAGGCTGATAGCCTTTTTTATATCTTTTAACGGCTCGTTGTTCAGCACTTCTCCCAACTCTTTTTTATGCTGGCTTAGCTTATCATTCAGTGAAAGCTCCTGGTTGCTCATGGTTTCATTCAGCTCTTTTGCCAGTGGCTGATGCGCTAAGGTGGGAACTTCTTCCAGCACGTTAAACTTTCGGGCTTCTTTTACCGCTGTTTCAGCTACCAAAGGGTCCTGCACCAGTATTTCTTCTGCCACAGCTTCCTTTGGAAGGGCCGGTGCCGGTTTTTCGGGAATATCGTCAGCAACCGGTTCTTTTGAAGGTATATTGGAAGGCATGATCACAGTTACTTTTTTCCGGTCATCAGTGGTATGCTGCTGTTGCTTTGCCAGAAAAAGCTCTGTCTGCAACATTTGTGTTACATGCAGAATTTGTTCCGCTGAGGCCCGTTGTGAATAAAGCTCCTGTAATTTATTTATCAAAACACCGATACGTTCCATCGAATATGGTACTTTTGTCGCCTTAATATAATTTCAACTTAATTAAAAATTGCCTGAAGGTACAAACTCCTTGCCATAAAAAACTCATAAAATGTTTATAGAACCTCATATAGCAGGTGCGAAGCGGGGCTGGATTGAAGTAATATGTGGTTCTATGTTCAGTGGTAAAACAGAAGAATTAATAAGGAGACTGAAGAGAGCAAGAATTGCCAATCAACGCGTGGAGATATATAAACCTGCTGTGGATACCCGCTATAAAGAGCAGGAGATCGTGTCTCACGATGAAAACTCTATTCCTTCCATGCCTGTCGAGAATGCTTCAGCCATATTACTGTTGCATCAGCATGCAGATGTGATAGGTATTGATGAGGCGCAGTTTTTTGATCCCGGGCTGACAGATGTGTGTAATGAGCTGGCATCGCAGGGAACCCGGATTATAGTAGCAGGACTGGATATGGACTATACCGGCAAACCTTTCGGGCCTTTGCCTGGTTTGTTGGCTACGGCAGAGTATATTACCAAATTACATGCGATCTGCGCAAGATGTGGTAATCTGGCCAATTATTCATGGCGGAAAACAACGGCCGACAAGCAGATCGTACTGGGTGAAACGGATATTTATGAACCCAGGTGCCGCTATTGCTTCCAGCTAAAAGCTTGATTTGATGAATTCATATAATTACATTATTGCTCTTCTAAAAAAAGACCTGTTACTGGAGCTGCGCCAGCAATACACTTTTTATGGGGTTTTGCTGTATGTGGGCTCTACCATATTTGTTCTCTACCTGGCCATGCAGCAACCTGAGGCGGAGGTATGGAACGGTCTGTTCTGGATGATCCAGTTATTCGTTTGTGTGAATGCTGTTGCCAAGAGCTTTTTGCAGGAAACAAGGGGTAGGATGCTTTATTTCTACTCTGTTTCCGGGCCCGTCCAGTTCATAATAGCCAAGCTGTTATACAATGCGCTGGTAATGATATTAATGAGCAGCATCAGCCTTTTTCTGTTCCAGTTGCTGTTAGGTAACCCTGTCGTTAATTTCTGGCAGTTCTGGGGTATCGTGTGTCTCGGGTCAGTGAGCCTGGGACTGGTTTTTACCATGTTGGCCGCCATTGCTTCCAAAGCACAGCAGCAGGCGTCATTGATGGCTATTATGGGTTTTCCTATCATTATCCCGCAATCATTATTGCTGATAAGAGTATCCAAAGCCGGCCTGGGAGAGGTTTTTAAGGACACTGCGCTTTCGGATATGATATGGTTGCTGGTTGGTTTTGATGCGCTGGTGATTATGCTGGCCATCATTCTCTTTCCCTTCCTCTGGAAGGAGTAGGGGAGTAGTAAGTGAGAAGTGGGGGGAAGGAAGTCGTAAGTTGCGACTGCAAGTTTCAGGAAGCAAGTATCCAGTGTCTTGTAACCTGTGTCCTGTACCTTGTATCTGCTAATACCATTGCTGATTGCTTATTTTGATGTAGGTTTGCTTTTTAAACTTTTGGGGATGAAACTATCCTGGTGGAAGCTACTTTGTATAGCTTTATTATTGTATACATTGCTTGGCGGTTTATTGATGGAAGTACCACGTAAACCCATATTAAACGAAACGATCCGCAATATTTACTTTCACGTGCCCATGTGGTTTGGAATGATGGTGGTATGTGCCTGCTCGGCTTATCATTCTATTGCGTATTTAAGAAAACCAGACCTGTTAAGCGATTTCCGGGCTACTTCCTATGCAGGGGTAGGTATTTTGTTCGGTATCATCGGTATCGTCACGGGTGCTATATGGGCAAACTATACCTGGGGAAAACCCTGGAGCAACGATATTAAACAGATTGGGTCGGCAATAGCGCTGTTGACCTATGCAGCCTATTTTGTATTACGCAATTCCATAACAGATCTCGATAAGCGGGCGAGAGTGGGTGCCGTATATAACATTTTTGCTTTTGTGATGCTGATACCTGCCCTGTGGGTAGTACCGCGTATGATGGAATCGCTGCATCCGGGCGGGCAGGGAAATCCCGGCGCCGATCCCAGGGATATGGACAACAGGATGCGGCTGATCTTTTGGCCGGCTGCTGTTCCGGGCTTTATAATGCTGGGAATCTGGATCAGCACTTTATCCATTCGTATCAAAAAACTCAATGATAAAAACTTGCTTCATGTATAAGCTGATAATAAAGCTCCTTTTTTTATATACGCTTCTTTTTCTCCATGCTTCTACCGTAAATGCGCAACAGGTGGAGATGGCAGACGGGCTCCGGGCAAATGGTAAAATATACGTGGTCGTTGCTGTTCTGCTTACTCTCTTTATCTTCCTGCTCATATACCTGGTGGGTATTGACAGAAAAATTACAAAACTGGAAAAAGAAGATAAAAAACAATAATTAATATTGTTTAAGAGTTTCTAACTCCGGTAAATCAAATTGCTACCTTAATAAATACGATTGTCATATGTCTGCACAAGCTGAATACAGTTTTTTTGACGCCGTTTCTGCAAGCTTCGATAAGGCTGCACGGTTCACATCCTGGGATCTTGGAATACTGGAACAAATAAAACAGTGTAATTCCGTATACCGGATGCATTTCCCCGTAAAAGTGGGAGATAAGATTGAAGTGATAAAAGCCTACCGGGTTCAGCATTCTCATCACAAAACGCCGTGTAAGGGGGGGATCCGTTTTGCCACTACGGTAAACCTGGATGAAGTGATGGCGCTTGCCGCCCTGATGACTTATAAATGTGCCATTGTGAATGTGCCGTTTGGCGGCGCCAAAGGCGGTATCAATATTGATCCTAAAAAATATACGGTTTACGAACTGGAAAAAATTACCCGCCGCTATACCCACGAGCTTATCAAGAAGAACTTTATTGGCCCGGGAACTGATGTACCTGCCCCGGATTATGGAACGGGTGAACGTGAAATGGCGTGGATACTGGATACCTATACCAGTATGAGGCCGGGAGAGATAGATGCCCAGGGCTGTGTGACCGGAAAGCCGGTGTCGCAGGGTGGGGTAAGAGGCAGGCGGGAAGCGACCGGTTTGGGCGTATTCTACGGTATCCGGGAAGTTTGTAATACAAAGTCTGTCATGGACAAGCTGGATTTGCCAATGGGCATTGAAGGGAAAAAAGTAATTGTACAGGGAATGGGCAATGTAGGTTACCATGCAGCAAAATTCTTCAGGGAAGGAGGAGCCGTTGTGGTGGGAATTGCCGAGTTTGAAGGAGCAATTTACAATCCCGAAGGATTAAACGAGGCAGAAGTATTTGCTCACAGAAAAAAAGAGGGTACCATCCTGAATTTTCCAGGGGCTACCAATATTTTACATTCACCGGATGCTCTGGAGATGGATTGTGATATACTGATCCCTGCTGCATTGGAAAATGTTATTAATGGAGAAAATGCTCCCCGTATAAAAGCCAGAATCATTGGAGAGGCTGCCAACGGTCCCCTGACACCGGAAGCAGATGAGATATTTATTAAAAAGGGCGCACTGGTAGTGCCGGATATGTATTTGAATGCAGGCGGTGTAACCGTGAGTTACTTCGAGTGGTTAAAAAACCTGAGCCATGTACGGTATGGACGCATGGAAAAAAGATTCACCGAAAATCAGAATATTACGATCCTGTCTCAACTGGAATCGCTTACGGGTAAAGAGGTATCTGCCCGCGATAGACGGCAGATCACACAAGGAGCTGATGAAATTGACATCGTATACAGTGGGCTGGAGGAGACGATGATAGGCGCTACCCAGGAGATCCTGGATGTATGGAATGCACATCCGGATATTCCGGATATGCGTACTGCAGCGTATGTGGTGGCTATCAACAAGGTAGCAACCAGTTATGCCGAACTGGGTATATTCCCATAGTATGATATAAAGGAGCGTATTTACCTCGGCGAAAAAGTTCAATTTTTTGCAGGCGGATGTTGATACACGCCGGGAAGCTTTACCGCAGATGAGCGCAGATACTATACGCAGATCCTGCAGAAAGGATCGTTGCCCTTTCGGTATTATTTACAAAATCAGTGTTCGCTGGAGCAAAGGGGTTCGGAACCCGGTATCCAATTACCTGCAAAATCAGCGTCATCAGCGAAAATAATCTGCGTGGATCTGCGGGGTATAAATCCATGCTTCCGCAGGATGACTTGTTGCCTTTCAATTCTACCGGACACAGTCCGGGTTGGAGACGGTATGGGCCTGACTAAAAAGGTCGTCTTTGCAAATGAAGTGCTCTCAATTTTTTAAATCTTTAATCATTCATGAGATTGCTTTTCCCAACCTTCAGTAGGGATCGCAAAAATGTTCAACTGGCTTTTCGGTCAGCCCCGAATTTTTGGGGTTCAGGCAGAGCAGATTGCACCAGATCCCGAAATTTTATGGATCATATTCCTGGAATACGGCTATGGTGTTCCCGCCGACCGGCCTACCTGCACAAAGTGAAGTGTTGAACTACACCCGGTGTAAAGGATGTTGCGCTCAGTATAGCTGAATATTCCTAATTTTGCCGGTACATCAAAATCGTATGTATGTCTTCTGGCGCCGGTAAACCGTTTGTAAGAGAAAAATTATCGCTTCCGGAAGGAGGGAAAAAGCTCCTGCTCCATTCCTGCTGTGCTCCCTGTTCCGGCGAGGTGATGGAAGCCATCATTGCGTCGGGAATAGAGTTTACGATTTTCTTTTATAATCCTAACATACACCCCAAAAAAGAATACGACCTCAGAAAGGAAGAAAATATCCGTTTTGCGGAAAAGTATAATATTCCTTTTGTGGATGCGGATTATGATGTTGATAACTGGTTCCAGCGGGCTAAGGGAATGGAAATGGAGCCGGAGAGGGGCATCCGTTGTACCATGTGCTTTGACATGCGCTTCGAAAGGACTGCGTTGTATGCATTTGAAAATGGTTTTGATATAATATCCAGCTCGCTTGGCATTTCGCGGTGGAAGAATATGGAGCAGATCAATGATTGTGGCATCAGGGCTGCAGGACATTATCCCGGCATTAGCTACTGGACCTACAACTGGAGAAAAAAAGGAGGTTCTGCAAGGATGCTGGAGATCAGTAAGGAAGAGAAATTTTACATGCAGGAATATTGCGGCTGCGCCTATTCACTCCGGGATACCAATAAATGGCGCATGGAAAACGGAAGGGAAAAAATAAGGCTGGGCGAAAAATATTATGGTGTGGACGATGCAGACAACGCCAGTTGTTAGGTCTGTCCTATAGACAAAAAGCCGGGGGTAATAAAAATGTATACCCACCGGCTTTTTAATCAATCCTTTATCGCGACAATATTAATGATATACGGGAAGATATGCCAATATAATTCCGTGAAAATCCTGTATTTAATACAAACTTATTATCAAGTACTACAGGTTTACCTTGATATCCATTGCAAAAAATCCGGTATCACTGCCTTCCAGGCCGTTATGTTATTTTCTGTACCTGTGGAAACGGTGACATCTTCCTCCTGTATGAAACTTTTACTGCGCAGTAACCCTGCGATGGATGAAGTGTGCTTTAATATATCAGCGGCATCGTCCTGCGGCAATGCAGTGTTACCTGTTTGTCCGGCATAAAACCAGTATCGCAGCTTCGGACGTTTTCTTGATGATTGGAGGAACTGATAGAGATCACCTGTTGATGAAGTGTCTTTCCCGTTATCGTTTACCCGGTTGAACGCACCTGAGAATACAGCACACTTTGTTATTCTTTCGGCATGATTCCAGGAAAAATCGAAGGTAGATAACGCACTGTTTCCAAACCCGGCCATGCTCAGGGAGTTGAATTTACGGACGCCGGCTTTTTTCCTGGCATAAGGATACAGTTCATTGTTTATAAAGCTTTCGTAATGATCGGCTTTTTCTCCTGCATTTCCCTTTTTAGATAGTGCTGCCATGCCGAATTCTTTATACCGGTTATCGGCGTGAACCGCTACTATTAATAACGGAGGGATTTGCTTTTCGCGATACAGGCTGTCCAGTGATTGCCGTAAGCCAAGGGCAGCGGCCAACTGCCCGTCATTTAATATCAATAAGTTCAGGGTTGCGGGATCTTCAGGTATTGGTGTATGGATGATGGTTAGTTTTACATTTCGTTGCAGGTGTTTTGAGTAGAGCGTATCTTCCTGCTGCTCTGCTTTTTTCCGGCAGGCGGGCAGGAAGAGGAAAACCAGCAGGCAAATTCGGTAGAGCATGCTATGTAACAATTAAAGAGCGCTAAAGATAGTAAAAGTAGCTCCAAAGAAAAGGGGGGAGTATACATTTTACCAGTTTATCGCTCCTGTTTTTTATTTATCCCCTATTTTTGAAAAATATTAAACATACAATACAAATGAGACAACAAATAGCCGCAGCAAACTGGAAAATGAATTTGACGCTTTCCCAGGCTGAAAGCTTACTCGATGAGCTGACCAGCAAACCCGATACTTTAAAGGAACATCAGAAAGTTGTAGTTGCTGTTCCGTTTCCTTACCTGCAGCTTGCCCAATCAAAACTTTCCGGCAAAAAAAATTATTTTGTATCTGCGCAAAACTGTTATAATAAAAAGTCAGGTGCCTATACTGGAGAGGTTTCTGCCGAAATGATCCGGTCTTTAGGGGTAACATATGTAGTGCTGGGTCATTCCGAAAGAAGGGAATATTTCTCGGAATCCAATAAGATGCTGGCCGAAAAGGTAGACATTTCACTGGAAAACGGACTGATTCCGATTTTCTGTTGTGGCGAACCGTTATCTATCCGCGAAGCGGGCACACAAAATGAATATGTAGCCACCCAGTTAAACGAAAGCTTATTTCATCTCTCCGCAGATCAGGTTAAAAAGATCGTGATCGCTTACGAGCCCATCTGGGCAATAGGTACCGGTAAGACTGCTACTGCTGATCAGGCGCAGGACATGCACGCCCATCTTCGTAAGACCCTGGAAGCAAAATATGGAAAAGAACTTGCTGACATCATTCCGATCCTGTATGGCGGAAGTGTAAAAGGTGCAAACGCTGCAGATATATTTTCGCGTCCAGACGTAGATGGCGGACTTGTGGGGGGCGCTTCCCTGGTAGCGGCTGAATTCGGACAAATCATTGACGGCTTGAAGTAAAATTATCCTTTTGATCCAGCCGGTTCGTTTCTGTCATTACCTGAAATGCAGACTGAAAGCGAACCGGCTGGAAAAAGCTACAGGCGATACTTATCAGTTTCTGTTTTTCCGAAATTTGGGAAGGGTTCTGCAAAATTTCTATGATGATTTTATTTAGTTCCTCCGCTGAATCATATCTCCAGTAACAGCCCCTGAATTCTATGGGAATACTGAGGGATGCAGGAATAACGGCCGGACGTCCTATGTAAATCTGATCTGTTATAAACCCTGGAGAATGACTTATCCCATTTATTTCTTCTTCATTTCTTATACCACGGGTAATTACCTGAACAGGTGCCAGGATAATATCTGCAGTTCTGTAAAAATTTTCATACTCTGTTTGTTTCAGGTAACGAAAGAAATAACTTATTTTGAAGTTGGTCTGTGTTGTTTCTTTTAATTTTTCAATTATTTTCCTTCCATATATGGAATCTGCATTTCCTGCTAATACCAGATGTATTTTTTTTGATGAAGCATATTGTCCGGCTATTCGTTGAAACAGGTTAACAATGTCATCATAGTTTCTCCTTTTCTCTGATACAGTACCGGGGACTACGATCAGAAAATAATCGTCGGTTGATTTTTGGAGAATATTCCTATAGAACATTCCCGGTATAAAATGGACTTTTTTTTGTGGAAACAGACTTTCGAAATAAGAAGACATTTCCGGTGCCAGAACTCTATATTGATGAATATAGTACTGTAATATTTTTTTTGCGATCGATTCACTTATATCCTTTATCGTTGAATATTTGTTATAACGGAAGGCATTTATCGAGTGTATGGTCATGCTGAGCTTCACCCGCCTTACAAATAGCAATTTCAGGGCAAATAACAATAAATTATTTTCGAGCGTATTGATGTGTATATGGGTGAATTGTTCTTTACGGAAGTATGAAAAAAAGTGCCGGATGAAATCCTGATTACTTTTATTGGCTTTACTAATGAAATTAAGTTGAAAGCTAAAATGATAATTTTGCAGAATATGTTTAAGGTCTCTGTAATATTCTTCATAAATGAAAACCGTAACTTCTGTGAATTGTCCATCGCACAGCTCAAGCAACGCAGAGACATTTTCAAAATGAGTAGTTTCGTATATGAGTAACTTTTTTATGACTTGTTTTTTCTGCTATTCAAATAATTCCACTCTCGTTTTAGGGCGCCTGGCTTCCTCCCAGCGGAAATTCCGGAACCGTCTTTTTTCTTCAGGTACCTCTTTCACAGGGTACATAACACCCATCACATCGTTTACCCATGTTATTTTTTGCAGCTCTTTTTTGGACAGGTAAAGATTGATAAGATCAGCCTGCGCATAGTTGGCGCCTGTGTAGGCGCTGTCTTCATCCTGCAGGTAATAAAGGCTTTCAGCACTTCCTTTGGCCCGGATATGTTCTATATCTCCGTCGTTAAAAAAACCATTGATCGTATTGCCTTTGAGCTGGTTATAATAGATGTCGCCGCTTTTGCTGATGCTGAAGGCATTGTCCCATACTTCCACTTCAGCGGGTTTTTTGTTTTTTGTGTGGAGAAAGATGGTATCTCCTGTTATCTGGCTTTCTTTTGACCACATGATCGGATCTGTGAACATGCGGAAAATAGAATCGGAGCCCGAAAAGTAAAGACTGTCGCATACTGCCTGCATGGAATCTGCAAATATCCTTACGTGATGGTAAGCCCTGAAAAATCGTATACTGTCTATCCTGTCTAGTTCCCCATTTACCACTTCGGTGAGCGTATCTTTTATAATAACGGCATGCATAAGAG
>CAKSVK010000027.1 GCA_934502905.1 uncultured Chitinophagaceae bacterium | reverse complement strand
GAATACCCGTGCGCAGCATTACCAATAATGGCAATCAGCGCTTATCTGCGTAATCTGCGGGAAAAAGAACAGGTATTCCAGTGCCGCCGGTCTTCGTGGGAATACCCGTGTGAAGTATCACTAACAACAGTAATGTGAACTGATATTGTTGGTGATGCCTGTGCGTAAGCCTGCTCATAACACCAACAATGGCGACAAAACTCAATATCACGGGCTTACTTATAACCACATTTGGTTTATATAAAAAGCAATCCCCGCTTTTGTGCTACTTTTACGCCTTATTTCCACATATACCAGTACTATGCGCTATCTATTCATTTGTTTTTTATGCTCCATACATTTTTTTGCAACCGCACAAACCACCAGAGATACCGCCAGGCAATCCGCCACCACCTGGGATGTAAACAATCCGCCAGGACAGGTATACAGGGATGTTTCATTCACCATAACCGAAGGCACATGGATGAACCTGGACGTATCACCCCGGGGAGATGCCATTGTGTTCGACCTGCTGGGCGATATCTATACGATGCCCATCACAGGAGGAACAGCAAAGGTGCTGAGACAGGGCCTCTCATACGATGTGCAGCCGAGGTTCAGTCCAGACGGCAGTAAGGTCCTCTTCACTTCCGATGCAGGCGGAGGCGATAATATATGGGTCATGGACAGAGATGGCAGTAATGCCCGGCAGATCACCAAAGAAAACTTCCGGCTGCTGAACAACGCAGTATGGTCTCCCGAAGGAAATTATATCGTAGCCCGCAAACATTTCACTTCCGGCAGGTCATTGGGCGCCGGGGAAATATGGATATACCATATCAACGGTGGAGAAGGTATACAGCTTACGAAAAGAAAAAATGACCAGCAGGATGTGAACGAACCTTCGGTATCGCCGGACGGGCGTTATATATACTTCAGCGAAGACATGTATCCCGGTGGTTTTTTCCAGTATAACAAGGACCCTAACAATGAGATCTATGCGATCAAAAGATACGATCGCGAAAAAGGAACAATGGAAACCGTTACCGGTGGCGGCGGAAGCGCCTTCCGGCCACAGGTATCGCCGGATGGTAATACACTGGCTTTTGTTCGCAGGGTACGTACCGGATCAGTGCTCTACCTGCGTAATATGGATACCGGGGAAGAATGGCCGATTTATGACCGGCTGAGCAAGGACCAGTCAGAAGCATGGGCTATTTTTGGTGTGTACACCGGCTTTGCATGGATGCCGGATGGAAAGGAAATCGTTATCTGGGCAAACGGAAAAATCAATCGTATTAAAATTGAAGGAAATAACGAAGCTGTAAATATTCCTTTTACATGCCATGTTACACAAAAAATCACCGATGCCGTACGTTTTAAGCAGCACCTGAACAAAGAAAAGGACAGCACGCATGTATTAAAGAACGTTACTACTTCTCCCGATGGGAAATATGTTGTATATAGTGCATTGGGGGCACTGTGGAAAAAAGTATTGCCCGCAGGTAAACCGGTACGGCTCACACAGTCAAATGATATTGAAGACGAGCCCTCTTTTTCAAAAGATGGAAAATGGATCACCTATATTACATGGAATGACAGTGCGATGGGCGCTGTATACATCATGGATGCAGCCAAAGGAAACAGCCGCAGGCTGAACCTGGAAAAAGGTATTTACAGAAACCCTTCGTTCAGCCCGGATGGCAAAACGATCGTTTTTGTAAAAGACGGGGGCGATAATGTGTTGGGCAATTCTTTTAACACCCGTACCGGTATATATACCATGGCAATTGACGGGAATGCAACACCGGAAAGAATCCTGGAGTCTGGGAGCGCTCCCTGCTTTAGTGCAAACGGTGAATTTATCTATTTTCAAAAAGGACGTAAAAGCCTGGGCGTGGTAAAGAAGAACGGTACAGATGAAAAAAGCATTGTTACCGGCACCTATGGCAGCCAGTACAGGATATCACCAGATGGAAACTGGGTGGCATTTGTAGATCTTCATAAGGTATATATTGCTGCCCTTCCACGTACCGGCGTTACGCTGGAAATATCGGGCGGTTCCAAATCGGTACCGGTACAGCTGGTAGCAAAGGATGCCGGTTACAACCTGCACTGGAGTGCCGACAGCAAACAACTGCATTACAACCTGGGTAACGAATATTTTACGATCCCGGTGAAAAACTACTTCGGCTTTGCAACTGACGCGAAAGAGATCAAACCTGCAGAACCAACGGGTATATATATCGGTACCGACTATGCGCCGGATAAACCCAAAGGACTGGTGGCATTTACCAATGCCCGTATTATTACCATGAATGGGGATGAGGTTATAGCAAAGGGCACCTTACTGGTGGAAGGTAACCTTATCAGGGCAACCGGGACGGATGTATCTGTGCCAGCCAATGCAAAGGTGATTGATTGTGCCGGTAAAACCATTATGCCGGGTATGATAGACGCCCATGCGCATGCCGGACATTTCCGCAGCGGCATCACACCGCAAAAGCACTGGCCGTATTACGCAGCACTGGCATTTGGCACTACTTCCATCCATGATCCTTCTGCCAACAGCGAGATGGTATTTGCGCAAAGCGAAATGGTAAAAGCCGGTAAAATGGTCGGTCCGCGGGTATTCAGCACCGGTACCGTACTGTATGGCGCTGATGGTGATTTCAAGGCCGTTATCAACTCCCTGGAGGACGCAAGAAGCGCTATCCGGAGGACCAAAGCCTTTGGCGCTTTTTCGGTAAAAAGTTATAACCAGCCCCGCCGCGAACAAAATCAGCAGGTGATTGCCGCTGCCAAAGAGCTGGGTATCCTGGTAGTTCCGGAAGGTGGATCCTTTTTTTACCATAACATGGCGATGATCAACGATGGGCATACCACCATTGAACACAATATTCCCGTAGCACCGGTGTACGACGATGTCGTGCAGTTCTGGAAGCAGTCGAAAACAGCCTACACCCCTACCCTGATCGTTAACTATGGCTCGGTATCGGGCGAATACTACTGGTACCAGCATACCAATGTATGGGAGAATGAAAAGCTGTTGAAATACACTCCCCGCGCGGTCATTGATATGCGCAGCCGCCACCGTACCATGTTACCCGAAGAAGAATACGTCAACGGGCATATCCTGACGTCACGCAGCGTGAAGCAGCTGAATGATGCCGGCGTACCTGTCAATATGGGAGCACACGGACAGATACAGGGTATTGGTGTGCATTGGGAGATATGGATGATGGCACAGGGTGGTATGACACCGTTGCAGGCCTTAAAAACCGCAACGATCAATCCCGCCAGGAGCCTGGGACTGGATGACTGGATCGGATCACTGCAGACCGGCAAGCTTGCCGATCTGATCATAATAGATGGCAATCCGCTGGAAAATATCCGCGATACCGAAAAGATACAATATGTGATGGTAAATGGCCGGCTGTACGACACCGGTACCATGAATGAAATCGGCAATTATAACAAACCCCGTAGTAAGTTTTATTGGGAACTGGGACGGCGAAGCAGTGCCTTTAGCTGGCAGGACGGCGGCGGAACGTTTGAAACAGATACGGATTAGGAGCATTTTAAAAGGCTGCTAACCGGCAAGAGCCCCCGGGAATTTTTCCGCGGCGGGATGAATACCTGCTTACCGCAGATCGGGTTCTCTTATCTTCTTTCGCCGGCGCCGTCAAAATGACAACAATTGAGTAGTATATCTTAGTTATAGGGGGTGGTTGGAGATTTTCCATCCGACCGTCCGGGCCTGCTGCGAAATACGTTCACAAACTTTTCCGGCTTATTATACTCTATCGTTTCGATTCTGAACCTCGCATAACTATAATCCCCCTTCTCTAATTTCCAGATGCCTTCAATAGCGGTCGGAATGATAATTCCGTTTATTTCTTTGTAGTCCGTTAATTTGCCGGTCCAGGTTTCCAGGTTTTCATTCCCCATGTATCGCCTGGTCTCCACCTGTGTTATTTCTCCGAGGTCATTAAATGTTACAATGTAAAAAACGGTCAGGCCATTGTAGCAGAACGTAAGCTTTGCCGACGAATGGTCAATGGAACTCCATTGTAAATTATTACCGGGTAACAGATTGGTTGGAAACCAGACGCTTTCGCCCAGCCAACGCAGCAATTCTCCCTGGTTGATCTTTTCTCCTTTACTGTCGACAATATTATAAACGGAAAAAAGTGAAACGACCAGCCTGCCCGTGCCGCCAATATACATATCACGTGCGGTAAACAAAGGTGTTATACCTTTCCAAATAAAGCCTGGCTTTGCTGCCGTAAAATACTGCTCACCCCTGATATCTACCCAGTCCTTATCCCGGCCGGTTTTAAACTGACCTGTATGGGTAAGCCTTACATACCTTATATAAGATTGCCCGTTTTTTAAAACGTGTTTAAAATAACGTTGAACAGGCTCGGGCAAATCTGATAACATATCATAAGTGAATGACTTATTTACAATATTCTCCCTCCGGGAAAATAGTTGCCTGACTTCTTTACTAAATTGTCGTTGCAGGTTTAACCTTCCGATTACTAAAACAATTATGATTAATCCGGCAATTGATAAAATAGCTGTCATATATCGTTTCAATTTGGCGTCTTTAAAGCTTACCTGTTTCTGTCTTTGGCGTTTTTTTGGGATTGGTATTCGTTCAGCCGGATATACTGCCGTGAATAAATATTGAATTATTTATTAAACAAACGCTCATATTTTTTGTAGTCCGACAGCAGGTTTTGCTATTCCTATACTTTTGCCGCTACTTTCCACAGATCCCGGCCATCGTCATACACAAGACGCCAGTCCTTTGAGGGAATCCGGGTACCGCGTGCTGTTGTATAGGCATCCACACGAACGATCACCTCTTCCCTATCCAAACGTTCCAATGTTACAGCAACCATTGAGCCGTCGCTGAACTCCGCAGTGCCCGGGGTGACGCCTGCCGGCACTGCCAGGATGGTTGCAAGGCACCCGGGATACACATGGGTGTCGTGAAAACTGATTGTATTCATCTTTACAGTCATTTATCCATTAAAGTAACGGGATATCCCTGAAGTTACTCATTAAAACAATCATTCGCCGCTACCCCTGATGAAACAGCTGTTCCCTCATCTTATTTCAGGATCCCACAGCACCTGTCTGCAAGTTCCGTACATTGAATTAAGCCGGTTGATATTGCAGGTGTTCCAACTGTTTTCCAACCAGTGTTTTTTCTCCGGCCGTTTTAAATCCGAGCTTCAGGTATAGTTTTTTTGCAGCGGGGTTTTTCCGGTCTACCAGCAACCCGAGCGTGATCTGTTGCTTAAGGGTATATTCATCCATAAGAAATGCCAGCAGCGACGAGCCGATCCCCCTGCCCTGCATCTCCGGGATCACGCCAAGGGAATCAATATACCATTCTCCTTCCCCGGTTTCATCTTCCGGGTTAAAATCCCGGTCAAACCTTTCCCGTACCATTCGCGCCACAGGCATCCGCAATGCTGCCAGCTGCGCCCCGTCATATACCAGCACAGCCCCTGCAACCCTGCCATCCTGCTCTGCCACCCAGCAGTTTTCATAAGAATATTGATTACCCTGCTGTTTCAGGAGATCTGTCAGAAACGAAAGGGCAATTTCCCTGTCTCTTTTCCCGATAAACTGATACAGGATATCCTCCATTGCCAGGAAAATAATATCCGCCACCACCACTGCATCTTCAGGTCTTGCCTTCCGTATCATTGTTTTTGGGCAAAAATAAAAACACTTTCCCTGATATTGTTACGTACAGCCAACGGCCGGCTACCGGTATTTTCCACTCATCATTCAAAATTTGCTATTGCATCATCAATCCGTAACTTTAACCCTTATTTGCATACATGACCGTTAAAGACACACTTTTCCTGGCACAAAAGAACCTGAAGGGTAACCAGTTGCGTACCGGCATCACCGTAGCCATCATTGCGCTGGGCATCTGTGCCCTGGTGGGGATCATGACAGCCATCCAGGCTATGAACGGCAGTCTGAAAGATAGTTTTGCCACCATGGGCGCCAATTCATTCAGCATCCGTTTCCGGGAAATGCAGGTGAATTTCGGGGGCGGTGGAGATGTAACAAAAACCAGCAGTTCCAGCAATAAGAAAGTAAAAAAATCGAACGCCAACCGCCGGATCACTTATGAGCAGGCAACTGCTTTTAAGGAGCGGTATCATTTCCCGGGTACCAAAGTAAGCATCGGTCTGGGGGGAATGGGAAGTCAGACCATATTTTACGAAAACAAAAAAACAGATCCCAACGTAAGAGTTTCCGGGGGTGACGAAAACTATTTTGCGCTGAACGGTTACGAGATACAACACGGCAGGGATTTTAATACACTGGACATAGAAAGCGGCAGGAACGTCTGCGTATTAGGATTTGATGTTGCTAAAAGGTTCTTTGGTGAAAGGACAGACAATGCGCTGGACAAGATCATCAAGGTGGGTGCTAACAAGTTCAGGGTAATAGGTGTGCTGAAAAGCAGGGGCAGCAGTGCCCTGATGCGGGCTGATAACGCGGTTTTTACTACTTATAATACGCTTCGCCGCCTGTACACGCTGCAAAACAACAGTTACTACATAGGGGTACAGGTACAGAATGTGGATCAACTGGAGCAGGCAATCGGTGAAGCAGAGGGACTGTTCCGCATTATCAGGAACCTCAGCATTTCAGAACAGAGCAATTTTTATATAGATAAAAGCGATGCGCTTGCGGAACAGTTCATCAGCATGCTGAGCTATGTCAGCACCGCTGCGGGAGGTATCGGTTTCATCACATTACTGGCTGCCGCTATCGGGTTGATGAATATTATGCTGGTAGCCGTTACCGAAAGAACCAAGGAAGTGGGCCTCATTAAAGCGCTGGGTGGAAAAAAGAGAAGCATCCGCCAGCAGTTCCTGTTTGAATCGATCATCATCAGCCTCCGTGGAGCCGTTATTGGTATTATCATTGGCGTATTACTGGGTAACCTGGTGGGCGCCATCATGAAAGCCTCATTTTTTATACCCTGGGGGTTGATAGGCATTGCCATTCTTATCTGTACAGCCGTTGGACTGGCAGCCGGCATCTACCCTGCATGGAAAGCCTCCAAGCTGGACCCTATCGTAGCGCTTCGTTTTGAATAACGATCCGGTTAATGCGAATCCCTTGTTACTTCGCTGCCGGAACATCCCTGTAAAAAATCAAAATCTGCGCCCAGGTGTGCCTGCTGCACATGGTTTATATACAGATGCACATATCCCCTGTTATACGGAGTTGTGTCCGTTTTTTTGAGACGCTTCCTTTCTTCAAATTCTTCCGGCATCACATCTGCTGTCAGGCTACGGGCCGCCACATCCAGCGTGATCACATCGCCGGTTTGCAGCACGGAGAAATTAGCGCCGGCAGCTGCTTCGGGAGACACATGCAACACCACCGTACCGAAGCCGGTACCGCTCATCCTCCCGTCTGAAATACGCACCATATCCGTGATACCTTTTTCCAGCAGTTTTTTGGGCAGTCCCATATTACCTACTTCAGGCATACCCGGGTAACCTTTTGGTCCCACATTTTTCAATACCATCACCGAGTGCTCATCAATTTCCAGGTCAGGATCGTCAATACGGCTTTTGTAATCCTCAATATTTTCAAACACCACTGCTTTACCCGTGTGCTTCATCAGGTGCGGACTGGCTGCCGAAGGCTTCAGCACCGCGCCTTCTTCGCAGATATTGCCCTTCAGCACCACGATGCCGGAAATACGGTTAAAAGGTGCAGCCGTGGTAGCTACCACAGAGCGGTCAAAACACTCCGTTTGTACACAATTCTGCTCAACCGTTTTTCCGTTAACGGTTACAATATCTTTATGCAGTACAGGCAACAGCTCTTTCATGACTGCAGGTATTCCGCCGGCATAATAGAAATCTTCCATAAAATATTCGCCTGACGGCTGCAGGTTGGCCAGCAATGGTATGTCTGCTGATAATCTGTCAAAATCTTGCAGTTCCAGCGGCACCCCTATCCTGTGGGCGATCGCCAGCAGGTGCAGCACAAAATTGGTAGAGCCGCCGATAGCAGCATTTACCTTAATGGCGTTTTCAAATGCCTTACGGGTAAGTATATCCGAAGGTCTTACCTGCTGTTTTACCATCTCTACTATCCGGAGGCCCGAATACTGGGCCAGGGTATTCCGCCTGGCATCTGCAGCCGGTATAGCGGCATTTCCCGGCAATGACAACCCGAGAGATTCCACCATACAGGCCATGGTGGAGGCTGTACCCATTACCGCGCAATGCCCCGGGCTCCGGCACATAGATGCCTCTGCTTCCAAAAGCTGTTGCTGGCTCATTTTGCCAATACGGACATCTTCACTGAAGCGCCATATATCGGAAGTACCGATCCGTCTGCCATTGAACCTTCCCGGCAGCATAGGCCCCCCGGATACCACCAGGGTGGGAATATTCACGCTACAGGCTCCCATGACCAGCGAGGGAGTGGTTTTGTCGCAACCGCACAGCAGCACGACCCCATCCATAGGATTGGCCCTGATAGATTCTTCCACATCCATGCTGGCAAGGTTACGGTAAAGCATAGCTGTTGGCTTGATCAGGGTTTCTCCCAGCGACATCACGGGAAACTCCAACGGCAAGCCGCCCGCCTCGTATATTCCTTTTTTAACGGCTTCCGCCAGTTGCCTGAAATGACCATTGCAGGGTGTAAACTCCGACCAGGTGTTGCAGATACCGATCACCGGCTTGCCTTCAAATTCATAAGAGGGAGTACCCTGGTTTTTCATCCAGGCACGGTAAATAAATCCATCTTTACCTTCTTTTCCAAACCAGTTCTGGCTACGTAGCTCTTTTTCCATGTGGCATGATCCTTTGACGCCTAAAGATATTGCAAAAGACTGTTTTTTTAAACACACAAGCGCCAATTATTCTCAGGTGTATTTTTTCGCAGGCGGGTGTCTCCGCCCTCCTGTAATTTCGAAAGTTTATATCCCACAGGTCTACGCGGATTATTTTAGCTGATGACGCTGGTTTTGCAAATAATACAGGAAAGGGTAACGATTTTTTCTGCGAGATCTGCGCTCATCTGCGGGAAAGCTTCCCGGCTGCCCGCAGAAAAATGCTTTTGCTAAACCTTACAAAAAGGTAAAGCACATTAGTTTTTTACCAGAACTAAAGCGTTACTCCTTCTTCAGCTAATACTTCCTTTATGGCAGCCAGCAGGCTCTTTACATCCTCCGGGAAGATCTGTCCGATATTACCGATACGAAAAGCATCTGTTTTACTGAGCTTACCGGGGTAGATCACAAATCCCCGTTCGTTCAGCTGCTGGTAAAACCGGTCGAACCGGAATGCGGGATGCCCCGGATAAAGAAAAGAAGTAATGATATGCCCCTGTATATCCGGGGAGAGGTATTGTTTGAATCCCAAAGCAGCCATGCCTTCATCCAGCGTTTTTTTATTAGACCGGTATCTTTTTTCCCGCGCTGCCACACCACCTTCTTCCAGCAACTCTGCCAAAGCCCTGCGAAAGGCCATAATGCTTAAAGTAGGAGGCGTAAACCTGAACTGTCCACTGGCTTCCAAACCAGCCCACTGGTCATACAGGTCCAGGCTAAGGCTCCTGCCCTGCCCTTCCGATTTTTCCAGCTCGCTGCGTTTGCAAAGCGCAAACGCAAAACCCGGCACCCCCTCAATACATTTATTGGACGACGATACCAGGAAATCAATGAACAGCTCCTTCATATTCATCTCCACGCCACCGAAACTGCTCATGGCATCTACGATAAATACCTTGTTGTATTGCCTGCACACTGCTCCTATATCTCCCACCGGATTAAATAGACCCGTGGTCGTTTCGCTGTGTATACAGGCAACATGGGTAATATCGCTATCCTGCTTTAAATAAGCTTCCGTTATTCCGGCAGTTACAATTTCATCCTCCTGCATACGTATCACATGATGCCGGAGCTTGTGTATCTTCGCCATCTTCGCGATCCGTTCGCCATAGGCGCCATTTACCAATATCAGCAGCTTGTCCTTTTCTCCGATAACACTGCTGATAACGCTTTCCACCCCGAATGTACCTGATCCCTGCATGATCACGCATTCATATCCGCTTTCTTTGGAAACACCAGCCAGCTCCAGCAGACCGTTCCTGATATCCTTCACGGCATTTATAAAAGTATAATCACGGGAGCCATAGTCCTGCAGCATTGCCTGCTTTACAGTTGCCGAAGTGGTAAGCGGGCCGGGCGTAAATAATAAGGGCACATTTGACATATGATCTGATTAAATTGTTTCCTGTATTTTGTTTGCAGTCACCGCATTCCTTTTTACGGCACGGCGATAGAAGAACACCGTAATGATGAGTAATAATATACCGGCCAATACAGATTGGAGGTAAGTAAACCTGATCAGGACCATCGACCAGTCGAGGTCCTTCATGAAAAACTCTTTATACAACATCAGCACAACACTACCGAGATAACCTATGGAGTCGCACATATATACGAAAAAACCGGCGTTGGCTTTGATCCTGAAATAGGCGATCATACGCTCAAACAAAGCAATCTGCATGGGCATATACGCCAGGAACAATCCCGCGCCGATCAGCATCATCCACCAGAACGGGGAAAGCCTGTTCATCTGGAAAAGCACGGTAGCTATCGCGCTGATAGCAAACCCGATGGTGATAATGCTGATAACCGACCAAAAACCTTTCAGGTTATCTTTTATGGAGGAAAGGCTCCCGATCACAAGGATGACAATGACGCTGATGATGGCTTCCGTTTGTGTAAACACATTTTTATTCCAACCGGGGTCCACTTCATTCCATATTTCCACCGCAAAATTGTCCCTGAAATCACGCAGCGTAGCTAAAAAGGTATACAGGATAATAAATGCTATGATACCGAGACCATACTGCCGGAATACATTTCGCTTATCCGTGCCTGTCATTGGCAGCCTTGGCGACCGCGACGCAAGATCGTCTTTGTCAGGTGCGGGAATAACAGATAACATCCATACAAACAGGAAGAACAGCGGCATGAACAAAAGACCTATTACAAAAGGCAGCCAAAACTCAGAAACAGCGGGCAGCCATTCTTTCACATCAAAATAAACCGTCTTCAGTATGCCGGAAGACACGATCAGGCTGATGCTTAAACCAATGGCCAGGATCTCGGTAAATCGTCTTCCCTCCAGGTAACTGAAAACAATACCCCATATCATACCCAGCGGCAACCCGTTTAAAAACAGGAAGAAAAAATTATAGGGATAGGGCACCAGTCCAAAAAACAACAAAGCTGCTTCTGCAAATAGTATCAGTCCGATAATGAGCCTGGAGCGGCTGGTTGATTTCAGCTCAGAAATGACCTTGATGCCGATAAATTTCGACAGCATATAACCGAACACCTGGGCAATGATCAGGACGATTTTATAATGTATCCCCCAAAGCGCCAGCCCTTCATACGTACCTGCGTTGAACGGCTTACGAAACGCATACATGCAAAAGTAGGTGCCGAAAGCCGCTACCATGCACCATACTATAAAAAACAAACGGGAGTCTGCCAGCAGTTGTCTTAATTTTTGCATACCTGTCGCTCTTTAAGTTAAAAATAGCAGACTTTTATAATTATTAAACAAAGTTTAGTCTTTGTAAATATATAACAATCGGCTAATAAATAAAAATTGATTCGTAACCTTAATACATTTGCATTATGAGCGCTACAAAACTTTCAGTAAACATAAACAAAATTGCCACACTCAGAAATAGCAGAGGGGGAAACAACCCGGATGTACTCAAAACTGCGCTGGATATTGAGCGGTTCGGAGCCGACGGCATTACTGTTCATCCCCGTCCCGACGAAAGGCATATCCGCTACAGCGACGTCAGATCCATTAAAAAAAGTATTGCTGTAGAACTCAATATAGAAGGTAATTGCAGGGAACCGAAATTCGTGGACCTGGTATTGGAAACACAGCCGGCACAGGTAACGCTGGTACCGGATGAGCCCGGCCAGATCACCAGCAACCACGGCTGGGACACTTTAAAACATAAAGATTATTTAACAGAGATGATCAGTGTTTTCCGGAGCGCGGGCATCCGGGTTTCCATCTTTGTTGATCCCATACCCGAAATGGTGGAAGGCGCCGCAGCTACGGGCACCAACCGTATTGAGCTCTACACAGAAGCATACGCGAAACTATATCCCGAAAACAAAGAAAAAGCGGTATCTGCTTATGCATCTGCCGCAGTAAAGGCACGTGAGCTGAAGCTCGGACTGAATGCCGGTCATGACCTGGACCTAAATAACCTTGCCTACTTCAAACAATCCATTCCCTGGCTGGATGAAGTATCCATAGGTCACGCCCTGATCTGCGACGCCCTGTACCTGGGGCTGGAGAACACCGTACAATTGTATAAAAGGCAGCTTGTATAACGTTGCAGGTTGTAAGGGGCAAGTGATCAGTAATAAGTGGATAGTAGTAAGTTAAGTAAGCCTCTGGCTACAGGTTATGGCTGTGTCTGCCTGCGTCTTGCATCCTGTAACGTGGATCCCGGGTAAGGTCACAAGTTCCAGGTCTCAAAACATTCTCAAATTCACCCATTTTCAAATTAACATGGCATGAATATTGATTTTTACTATTCAAACCATCAGTGTATGAAAAAGTTATTCTTGTTTTCATTAGTTACAGCCATATTTGCAGGCAGCGCATTGGCACAGGGCGATCAACCGGCCAGCCCCGCTGCCAGCAGCAGCGCTAAAATTGCAAGCGGTGCTACGATCACCATCAATTACGGCCAACCATCCGTTAAAGGCAGGACCATTGGCAAAAACCTGGAACCAATGTCCGGTAAGGTATGGCGTACAGGAGCCAACAAAGCAACTGTTTTTGAAACAGATCAGGATATCACGGTAGAAGGACAAGCACTTCCCGCGGGCAAATATGCCCTTTTCACTATTGCCGGAGATAATGAGTGGACCGTCATCTTTAACAAAACATCTGATCAGTGGGGAGCCTTCAAGTATGATCAGAAAGAGGATGCCCTGCGCGTACAGGTTAAGCCTGCAAAAGCCGCTGCTTTTTCTGAAAAACTACAGATAAATGTAAATGCAGACGGAAAAGTGAGCATTTTATGGGGCGACAACGACGTCTCTTTCCATGTAAAATAATTATGCACCCGCTATATCAAAAAAGCTATATCCCCCGGGATATGGCTTTTTTTTATCCCTGATCAGAATTCCGGATGCTGCTGACAAAGGGCTGTCACAAAGCCAGGTTAGATTTGTTGTATCAATCACATTTAAAACATATGATCATGAATGCAACAATAGCAGAAAAAGAGATCCTTACGCCGGAAGAGTTTTTACAAAACTGGCAGGCACACAGGAGGTTGACCCGTAAAGTAATAGCAGCCTTTCCCGAAAAAGAGCTGTTTGGATTTTCCATTGGCGGCATGCGTCCGTTTGCCGAACTGGCTAAAGAAATGCTGGCAATTGCGGTGCCGGGACTGAAAGAAATTGTTACCGGCATCCAGACAACCTACAATCATGACAACAATATCCAAACAAAGCAAGAATTACTGGACGCCTGGGATGAAGCCACCGAACAAATAGAAGTATACTGGAAACAGATTCCCCGTGAGAGGTTCAGGGAAAATATCAATATGTTTGGAGAATATAATTTCCCGGTTTTTGTAAATATTACCTATGCAGTTGACAACGAGATACACCACCGCGGCCAGGGATACGTGTACCTCAGGGCCCTGGGTATTGAGCCCCCGGCATTTTACGACAGATGGTAATACACGGAGTATATCGGGCACCCTGCATAAATATTATGCAGGGTGCCTTTATTGTACAGGTCTCCTTTATATGCTAATTTTGGGCAATAAACAACAGCCGATGAGCCCGGATGTAGAAGAGCTTCTGAACAATGCTACGCAGTGGCAGAAGGAAATGAAAAAACTCAGGGAAATTGCCCTGTCCTGTGGTTTAGACGAAACATTTAAATGGAATAAACCCTGCTATGCCTTCCAGAATAAAAATATCGTGGTGATCCAGGGGTTTAAGAACTATTGCGCTATGCTTTTTTTTAAGGGAGCGCTGCTGAAAGATCCGGACGGTATATTAGTAAAGACAGGAGAGAACACCCGTATGGGACGGCAGGCCCGCTTTACCGATACAAAAGAAATATCCAGACTGGCGCCTGAATTGAGAGCCTGTATTTTTGAAGCAATAGAAGTGGAAAAGGCGGGGGTGAAGTTAGATACTGCGGAAAACCATATCATTAAAATTCCTGAAGAGCTGAAAGCAAAAATGAATAAGATGCCTTCCTTCAAAAAAGCATTTTATGCGCTCACGCCCGGGCGGCAGAGAGGATATATATTTTTTTTCTTGCAGGCTAAACAGCCGAAAACCCGGGAGGCAAGAATTGAAAAATATACCCCTAAGATCCTGCAGGGAAAAGGACTACAGGAATAATGCCCACCGTATGAGCCACATACTGGATAACCCGGTCTGGAATGCCTTATCAGAAACGCACCGGCATCTTTGTATAGAAATAGGAAATTTCAGGTTGTATCATCCTGCATATTGCCCGTTTGGTGCACTTCAGAAGAGAACGGTGAAAACAGATGCCCTACCCTCATATGATACCGATAATTTTTTTATTGTTGGTAAAAAGCCTGGGCACATACCGTCCGCCCTCCGTTTGAAGCATGAGCTTATATGCGAACAGATGGTCATAGAGCGTCCTATTGAAACAACTATCAAAGAGGAAATTATCCCGCTGAACGGCAGGTTTGAAAAAGAGCTATCGGCACTGATCAACCTGGTACAACCGGGATATTTCAAAGACAGGACACATGAGCTCGGGGATTATTTCGGCGTCTTCCACGACGGCAAACTCGTAGCCGTTGCCGGGGAAAGGATGAAAACCCAAACCTATACGGAAGTAAGTGCAGTTGCTACCCACCCCTTGTATATTGGCAGAGGTTATGCCAGCCAGATTGTAAGTGTCGTGGTCAATAAGATTTTTTCTGAAAACAAGATACCGTTCCTCCATGTATCGACTGATAATAACGGAGCAATATCACTCTATAAAAAACTGGGATTTACCGCCCGGCGACCAATCAGCTTCTGGCATTATGTAAAACAACAGGAAGGCACATATCCTGGCAACCGGTTACCCTGATACATGCCGTTTAACATACTTCCCGCGGATGTACACAGATATTCCTGCAAATAACACTGAACCTGGAAGCGGCGCGAATGTTAGCTATGTATGCTCTATACCTTTAATAATGATCCGTTATCAATTTTATTAAAATGTCATCAATAACAAGTGATTTGTGGAGACACAAACCACAGCCCGCGCTACAATCAGTGTCCCCACTGACCGAAAAAAATAATTTTGATACCTGTTCATTATAACAATTTTCTACCGGTACACATTCCCCCGGATCAGCGTGCTCTGCGGAACAACTATACAGATTTTAGATTAGCTTTGAATTCATTCAAAAGTCGGATCCGAATGGGCTTTGCAAGTATTATACCGCAGCAATCAATTGCCTTATTTGTAAAAAATATCTGGGTCTTCAGCAATGATGACAGGACTTCGCAAACCAGCCTGCCCTTTTTTGCAGACGGTTATCCCGGTCTGATGTTCCAACAAACAGACAATGGATTAACGGTGTCACCGCATAATAAAGTGATGCCGGAGATCTTCCTGTATGGACAAACCATCAAACCTATAGAGCTGAAAATTAACGGAAGGTACCTGATCATCATCTTCCAGCTATATCCTTTCGTGCTGAAAAGCTTTTTCGACGTAATTCCTCAAACCATCAATGATAGCTGCTATTACCTGGAAAACGCCATGGGGGCCGATGTAGATACCCTGACAAAAAAGTTGCTGCATGCCGAAACTATTGAGGAAAAAGTAAATATCCTGTCCGCCCTCCTGCATTTGTATTTCGACAACAAAAAGCAAAAGCTGGATTTTAAAATCAGGCAGGCGATAGAAGCCATCATACTAAGTAAGGGGCAGGAAAGCATACAGCTGATTGCTGAAAAGCTGCACATTAACCTGCGCACATTGGAAAGACGGTTTACAAATGAAACCGGCTTGTCTCCCAAACAGTTCTCCAGGATCATACAGTTTCAGTCTTCGCTGGAACAACTTACCGTTAAGGATTTCAACAAGCTGACGGATATTGTCTATCGGAACGGCTTCTCGGATCAATCCCATTTCATCCGGGTATTTAAAGCGTTCACAGGCAAAACCCCAAAAAATTTCCACCGGTAATCATCTGTCGCTTTTGTTCTATTTTCTGAGTGCTGCTACCATGAAATTTGCAGGATCAACAAAAAACAACACCATGAAGATCATTGTATTCGGTGCTACAGGCAGCGTGGGCAGCGAAATTTTAAAACAGGCATTACAAAAAGATCACCAGGTAACCGCATTTGTCCGCACTCCACAAAAGCTTGCTGCACTGCGGCATTATCCCAATCTTGCTGTTTTCCGTGGAGATGTACTTAACAGGGAAGACACTGTAACGGCCATAGAGGATAAAGAGGCAGTATTGTGTGCATTAGGCGATGGCAAAGCAGGCAGGATAAGAGCTGCCGGCACAAAAAATATCCTGGATGCCATGCATACAACAGGTGTTAAAAGACTGATCTGCCAGACAACATTGGGCATGGGCGAAAGTTATGGCAACCTCAATTTCATCTGGAAACATATCATGTTTGGCTGGCTGCTGAAAAAGGCATTTATCGATCACCGGCAACAGGAACAGTACCTGCTGGAAAGTAATGTTGATTATACTATTGTACGGCCCGGCGCTTTAACCGATGGCGCTCTCACCCGCCAGTATAAAGAAGCATTCAACAGCCGGTTCAAAAAGCTAAGCCTTAAAATATCCAGGCAGGATGTAGCAGAGTTCATGCTCCGGCAATTAGGTTCCGATACGTATCTCAAAAAAGCGGTCAGCATCTCAAATTAAAAGTCATGAAACTACCCGACCTGGTATTGATTGTCACGACGGCAAGTACCGCATTGATGAGCGGATTTTTCTATGCGTACAGCATTTCTGTCAGTCCGGGACTCAGCAAAGTACCTGACAAAGCTTTTATTGAAACGATGCAAAACATTAACAGGGAAGTACAAAACCCGTTCTTCTTTTCCTGCTTCTTTGGCACATTGATATTATTGTCTTTATCAGCGATCCTGTTCCGGGATGATCCTGTTATGGTATCCCTGCTTTCAACAGGTAGCTTACTATATATACTGGGTGTATTCGGCACAACCGTCCTGTTCAACGTTCCGCTCAACAATTACCTGGCGGGCTGTGATCCGGAAACGGCAACAGAAGAAAATATAACAGCCGTAAGGCAGCACTTCGAAAGCAAATGGACCTCCCGGAACCATATACGGAGCATCTGCTCGTTTATATCGCTGCTGGCAAGCATTGTTGCCTGCGTTGTAAAACATGCATAGCCCGTGTCCCGCAGCTATTTCGCTTCAATGTAGGTAATGATTACTTTTGACCGGGTTCCGTAACTTAATAAGTCAATGGTTTCCGGGTAGCCATCTTCATTATAGGTATAAGCAAAAGTGTTCACCTCGGAATGGGGCTCACCATTTTTGTCTACATAACGCCATACTGAACGCAATGGATTGTTTACCGTGTGAATCCTGTTCACCATGCTGATATCAAAAAGGAAAGGGGTAACCACAGCAGAGAGCAGTCCCTTATTTTCGTCATAACTTTCATAGGTAGTAGTCGACCAGACCACGTCGGCAAACCCTGTTGTGGCGGGTCGTCCTTTCTCATCCCAGGTCAGCTCCTGCATAACACGACCATCATCTTCCCGTACCTCTTTGATCAGCTGCTTTTTTTCGTTGAAAAAAAATATGGAACGATAAGTATATTTTGGAGAAGAAGTAAAGGATACTTCCGTAACCGTTCCATCTGCATTGTAGGTATACTCTTTGTTTTCGTATAAAACTTCCGGTTCATCTCCATATTTTTCATATCGCTGACATTTCAGGGGATTTCCGTTCTCTGCATAGCTGTACATCTTTCTTGTAACAGACCAGTCATCAAAAGACCAATATGCTATCATCCTGTTCTTATCATCATATACCAACGAATCATATCCTGTTCCCTCAGCATTTCTTATCACCTGTGGGAGCAGTTTGCGTGTTGTTGGTTCAGGATCGGGGTCCGGCAAATCTGTTTCTGTTTTTTGGCAGGAGAAAAGGAAGAGGGCTAATACAAAAGAAAGGGGCAGGATCTGTCTCATCACATTAAAAAAATTAAGCAACAAAACTAAATCAAATCCGCTAACCGGCTATCAGAGCTTCTCAATAACTTTTCCTGCTATTTCCTTTACTTTTTCTTTAAGGCTTTCCGGTTCCAGGATACGGGCTTCATCCCCGAACATAAGATACCACCTGGCAAAATACTCCATGTTCTCGTAGTATTTGAAATGCATAATAACTTCATTTCCATGGATTTCTTCCGATATGAATCCATAATATTTTTTGCTGTTACGGATATACCTGGCCGTTGACTTATGCACGGCTATCCGGATATCCCGCTTTACATGCTGCTGCTCTTCTTTCAGGTAAAAAGACAGTTCCCGGTGCTCCAGCTCGAACCCCTTGTCTGATGCAGTTATAGAAAAGATACGGTCCGTCCGGAATTTCCGGTGCTCTTTTCGTAAATGACAGTAAGCCAGCAGATACCAGTATTCATGTTCGTGGTACAACCCTACCGGCTCTATGTACCGTTCCTTCGGTGCATCTGCTTCCACAGACTGGTACAACACAAACACCTGCTGCTTGCTTACAATAGCGTTCATCAGCAGTTCCAGCGCGTTGGACACATCTTCCCTGAAGAGCTTATGCCCCATGGGCCGCACCATGATCTGCGTATCCAGCGTATCTACCCAGTCTTTTTCCGACCAGCGCAAGACGGATTTCACCTTGAACATTGCCGACTGAAAATAATTCCCCAGCGATTTATCCGTAAAATGCTGCATCAACTTTTCTGCCGCCACAAAGCTGGTAGCTTCTTCCCTTGAAAACATCACCGGCGGTAACTTATACCCTTCCATGATGGTATACCCCACCCCTGCCTCGCCACCAACGGGAACGCCGGAAGCTTCCAGCGTTTTTATATCCCTGTAAATGGTACGTAGGCTGACGCCAAAGCGATCCGCCAGTTCCTGTGCTTTTATCACCCGCTTGGATTGAAGCTGTATCAATATAGAAACGATCCTGTCAAACCGTTTTGGACTTTCCTCATCTATCATGTATCAAATATAATGGGATTATCGCTTTAAGGAAAGACGATGTATGCTATTTTATGGTATACGAAGTCTCCGACTCGTATCTCTTATGTTCTCCTTACTGGCGCAGGTTTGGTAGCCCAGCCAGTGCTCGGCCAGACCTGTGCCTTTCCATTACTAAGCTATCGATACACCTGACTGGCGGCAAGATAATGCTTTGTGCTTAGCCTGGATGGTGCAAGGGTAAATGAGTAAACCAAAGCACAAGGTCAGTCAGCAACACAAAACGTAGCTACAGACCTGCGCTAGCCCGGGGTCGTCCTATTATGGCAGAGATCCAGACAGGGCACCACACCTCTTTGATTCTACTTAACCAAGGTTTCTAACAATACTGGTTCGGAGACCACGTATCTCTTATATTCTCCCCGTTTCCAACGGTTCACACTTTTATTTCAACCATAACCATAATGAAAGCCGGATCACTTCCACTCCGCCTCCGGGTAGACCGCAATTCGGTGCGTTCGCAGCATATATTCAACATTATCGCCGCGCAGGCTTTTAAAGTCCAGGCTCTTTGAAGCCCGCATAGGCATATGACAGGTAATGCAATCCTGCTGCCCCATCGTGATGCCCGGCGGATGCTGCTGCTCTTTGTGGCAGGAAATACATTGCTGGACCAGCATTGCCCTGTTCGATTGGCGGTGTGTATCGTGGCATGTCATACAGGTAAGGGTACTTTGCTGAAAACATTTGCTCATTGCCAGCAATTGCATTTGTTTCCCATGTACATCAGGTTCACCTGTGCTGCCGGTGAAATACATATAATATTTGCTGAGGGTATCGCCCGGCCGGAATTTAAAAACAGACTGCAGCGAAAGCGGATCACCGGAATGACAGGTAGCGCACATATCAAGCTGTTGCTGCCGGGTCAGCAGCTTTACCGGCACTATATGTGTTGCCTGCTTTTCTTCCGGATGGCTTTGATGAAATTCCACATGTTGTTTTGCGGGTCCGTGACAACGTTCGCAATCAATACCAAAAACAATAGTGCCGGGCGAAAATTTTTCACGAAGCTCTAACGGCCCGGTCTGCACTTTAGCAGCATACGCGTAAGAAGCATGGCACTCCATACAACGGCCTGGAATGATCCTGGTATAATATGGCTGATCTGCGGGAAAACCCGGACTATTGGTCCACATCTCTTTTTCAGCAAGATAGGTAAGCGGTAGCTGATACATTTCATTATCCTTCCAGTATATAAAAGTTTGCGCTTTCTCTCCCGAACCAAAGGTGAGATCAAGCCGTTCCGATTGCAGCTTTTTACCACCGGCATATAAAGTCTGGAATACCGACCCGTCGATCTCCTCAATGCTTACCGTTTGTGCGTTCGCGTAAGCCACCTCTTTGTGGGTCGCTTTTACCAGCTTCTTAAAATTGCTGTAAGAAAATGCTTCGGAAGTTTTATAATGATTGGTATGTGCATAGGAGTCACTGATCTCTTTATGACAGGAGGAGCAGGAGGCTGAGCCCGCAAACTCCCCTCCCCTGGGATCTGTGGCGGGACTGTCTCCGGCACACTTTAAAAACACAAGGGAAACAGCAAGCAAAGCCCCGGTAACCACAAGAATCTTTTGGTGTATTATTATATTTAGCGGAATTTTCACCATTGAAAAATAATACTAATTTCCGATAACCCATTAAAGTATCAGGCAACAATAATACTGGTTATGAATATTGAAGAAATACGGGAGTACTGCGTACAAAAGCCGGGAACAGAGGAATCCTTTCCTTTTGGCCCTGGTGCATTGGTGTTCAAAGTAGATGGAAAAATGTATTTATTACTGTCCATCGACGCACATCCGCCCCGGTTCAACGCAAAATGCGACCCGGAAAAAGCAGAGGAATTACGGGAAGCCTATAGTTGTGTCATACCCGGGTATCATATGAATAAAAAACACTGGAACACGGTAATAGTAGATGGCACGGTTCCGAATAAGCTGTTGCAGGAATGGATAGACGATTCCTATAACCTGGTTCGGAAAAAAGTTAAATAAGTGATTTTACCTAAAATCCGAATTCCCGGATGCATTGTTTTTGTTTTTGTAACTTTGCAGGGAACTGTTTGATCATTTAAAAGACCAATACATTGAAGATCGCATTACTTTTAGGCCAATACCTGCTGCAAAATCAAACCATGCAATTGCAGGGGTTAGGTATTTTTACCCTTGAATCCTTACCCGGTGAAGAAAAAGGAAAAAACAAGCACAAGGATAACGATATAAAGTTCATAGCCAATAAAACCGTAACCACTTCTCCCGAACTGGTAGAATATATTGCAAAACAAACCGGAAAGATAAGACCGCTTGCAAGCTCGGACCTGGAGGACTTCTTAAACATAGGTAAGCAGCTGCTCAATGTCAGCAAGCAATTTTATATTGAAGGCATGGGTACCATTATCTTGGATGGTAAAGACAACCTGAGCTTCAGCCAGGGAGCGGAGTTATTACCGGCAGCTATAGCAGAAGAACCGATCGCACAGAAACACACAGAGATCATCAAAGATTCCTCCATCAATGCGGCCGATACTATTTCTTTCGAAAATGAACCCGTAGCACCCCGGGGTAGAACAGCCAAAAACCTTTTGTTTACCCTTGCCATTATTGCCGGTATCGGGTTTATCGGGTGGCTGGCTTATTATTTCTATAGTGAATGGCAGGAGAAAAAGACCAAAACAACTTCTACCCAAAACATCCAGCCTGTAATAGCAGAACCATTACCTGACACCACAGTGGCCGTTACGCAGGACAGCCTGCCAGTAGCCACTCCACCTGCATCGGGCTTTAAGGTGCTCCTGGAAACAGCAGGAAAAAACAGGGCATTAAAACGCTACCAGGATCTTCAAACATGGGGATACAAAGTAGAGCTTTTGACTGCAGATTCCGTCCAGTTTCAGATCATCAGTATCGTAGACAAGCCATTGGCTGACTCTACAAAAGTGCTGGATTCCATAACCAGGTTTTTCGGAAGAAAAGCAGTATTGTGGAAATAATGCTATTGCAGCATCTGCACCGCCTTATTGATCCCTTTTACCAGCAGGTCCACTTCCTCTTTGGTATTGTAAAACGCAAAGGAGGCCCTTACCGTACCCGGTATGCCGAAGATATCCATCAGCGGCTGTGTACAATGATGCCCGGTCCTGACTGCAATGGATTGCTTGTCCAGCAGCTCGCCCATATCAAAGGGGTGAATATTGTTTACCAGGAAAGAAATGGCGCCGGCTCTATGAGCGGCATCTCCGATAAAACGAAGTCCCGGTATGGCAGATAGCTGCTGATATGCATAAGCGATCAGCTCTTCCTCTGCATGCTGTATATTTTCTATCCCGGTCTTTTGTATATAATCCGCTGCCGTGCCCAGGGCGATGGCTCCTGAAATATCCGGCGTCCCGGCTTCAAATTTAAAAGGAAGCTCGTTGTAGGTTGTTTTGGCAAAGCTTACATGTTTGATCATATCCCCCCCACCTTCGTAAGGAGGCATATCATTGAGCCATTTCTCCTTACCGTACAATACACCGATTCCTGTAGGGCCATACATTTTATGCCCGGAAAAAGCCAGGAAATCAACATCCAGCGCCTGTACATCTACCGGCATGTGTTGTACTGCCTGTGCGCCGTCCAGCAGCACAGGAATACCCCATGCATGGGCTTTTGAAATAATTTCGGCTACCGGGTTCACTGTGCCCAGGCTATTGGATACCCAGGTAACTGCAACAATTTTAACACGGGGGTTCAGCAATTTGTCGAACGCCTCCATGATCAGTTCTCCCTTATCGTTGATCGGGATCACTTTCAGATTTGCTTTCTGCTGTTCACAGATCAATTGCCAGGGAACAATATTGGAATGGTGCTCCATCGCGGAGATCACCACCTCATCCCCCTCTTTTATAAAGGCCTTACCAAAGCTGGATGCTACCAGGTTGATACTGTTGGTAGTTCCTTTAGTGAAGATCACTTCCTGCTCATGTTTTGCATGGATCAGACCTGCAACCTTCCTGCGGGCTTCTTCGTATGCTTCCGTGGCCTGCTGGCTCAAAAGATGAACGCCCCTGTGTACATTGCTGTTATATTCCCTGTAATACTTTTCCAGCGTCTGCAATACTTCCAGCGGCTTTTGCGTGGTGGCGGCATTATCGAAATACACTAACGGTTTCCCATACACTTTTGTTTGCAGAATCGGAAAATCGAGCCGTAATGTATGGATGTCAATGGGTGATATGGCGGTTACGTTAGTCATACGCCTCAGCCATTTTCTTGGTAATCAGCTTATCAATATGGTTCCTGACAGCAGGGATCTCCGCCTTATTCGTCACATCAAAAGCAAATGCATTTACCAGCAGGTTTCTCGCCGCAACTTCCCCGATCCCCCTGGTTTTCAGGTAAAACAAAGCTTCATTATTAAAGCTTCCAATCGTGCTGCCATGGCTGCATTTTACATCATCTGCAAAAATTTCAAGCTGTGGCTTGGTATCTATAATCGCCTTATCACTCAGCAACATATTGTTGTTTTGCTGAAAGGCATTGGTTTTCTGAGCATCCTGCTGCACAAAGATTTTACCGTTGAACACACCGCGTGAACTGTCCATCAATACCCCTTTGTACAGCTCATTGCTCATACAATTGGGCATCTTGTGGTTTACAAGGGAGTGATTATCCACCAACTGGCTGCCACCGGTAAGGTATAAACCATACAGATGGCTTTCTGTATTGGTGCCATTCAGGTTCAAATGAAGGTTGTTACGGGCCAGTGTAAAGCCGGGTAACGTATAGGTATGATTGTTATAAAGACTGTCTCCTGCCTGCTCTACCTGGGTGAAATTTACCAGGTGTGTATTTACCGGTCCAACCTGCAGATCATAGTGATCCAGCCTGGCATTAGGCGCAACATAAATCTCTACAACTGTATTGATAAAAAGCTGGCGATCGCCTTTGACAAAATACGATTCAATCAGTTCCAGCTTGCTACCAGGATGCATGATCACCAGTATACGCGGCTGGGCGAAAAAAGGCTCTTCTGCATTGTATACATGGGTAATGTGCACCGGCTTATCTATTGCCGCGTTCTTTTCTGCTTCTATTACAATACCGGTTTCAAACAAAGCGGTATTCAATGCTGCAAACCCGTTTTTTATCAACGGAGTTGCCTTTGCAAGGTAGGTTTCAAGAGCCGGATCCTGTAAAGCGGTCCTTATCGGCGTCACCTTCAACCCTGGGATATTTACATCTTCGTTCAAAAGTCCGTTCTTCAGCACAATACCATAAGCATCCAGTTCGGGAATGGAAGCATAGTTCCTGTGTTCATGCAATGGAATATTTGCAGGCCGCAGGCTGTACTCTTCCTTAAGGAACGGAGCTGTATTGGTAAAGCGCCAGTCCTCATGCTTAATCGTCGGGAAACCATCTGCTTCAAACTGCTGAAAGGCCTTTGTGCGCAAATTTTTCAGCCAGTCCAGTTGTTGCTCCTGCTCTTTTTCCCGGAAACTCTCTTTAAACTGATCGTATATTGATGTAGTGATTGTCATTTCTATTTATTAATTAACCGGTTCCGTAGATGCCGGTTCTTTAATCCAGTCATATCCTCTTTCCTCCAGTTCCAGCGCCAGCTCTTTGGTGCCGGATTTTACAATTCGTCCGTCATACAGCACATGAACAAAGTCCGGAACGATATAGTCCAGCAGGCGCTGGTAGTGTGTAATGACGATAAATGCATTTTTATCTGAACGCAGCTTGTTTACGCCATTGGAAACAACCCGCAACGCATCTATATCCAGCCCGGAATCCGTTTCATCCAGGATAGACAGCTTGGGTTCGAGCATAGCCAGTTGAAACACTTCGTTCCTCTTTTTCTCTCCGCCGGAGAAGCCTTCGTTCAGAGACCGGTTAGCCAGCTTTGCATCAAACTCCACCAGCTTTTGCTTTTCACGCGTAAGCCGCAGAAACTCCTTTGCTTCCAACGCCGGCTCATTGCGGTAAGCCCTTATTTCATTCATGGCTGTACGCAGGAAATTTATATTGGAAACACCCGGAATTTCCACCGGGTACTGAAAGGCAAGAAATAATCCCTCTCTTGCACGATCTTCCGGAGACAGCTCAAGCAGGTCTCTTCCGTCAAATATCACTTCACCACCGGTAACCTCATAGTTCTCACGCCCCGCGAGCACAGATGCCAGCGAACTTTTACCGGACCCGTTCGGTCCCATGATAGCATGTACCTCACCGGCGTTCACCTGCAGGTTGATCCCCTTTAAAATCTGCTTATCCTCAACTTTCGCCTGTAGATTTTTTATTTGTAACATGATAAATTCTCCTATTTCTGATTTTATATTTAAATGCTTACAATTTACCCCACGCTGCCCTCCAGTGATATAGAAAGCAACTTTTGCGCTTCAACGGCAAATTCCATAGGTAACTGGTTCAGCACTTCTTTTGCATATCCGTTCACGATCAGGGCCACCGCTTTTTCCGTATCTATCCCACGTTGATTCAGATAAAATATCTGGTCTTCCCCGATTTTTGAGGTAGTGGCCTCATGCTCTACCGTAGCCGTTTTATTTTTCGACTCGATATAAGGAAAAGTATGTGCACCACAGCGGTCTCCTATCAACAGGGAATCACACTGTGTGAAATTTCTTGCATTATCGGCCTTGCTTCCTACCTGCACCAGTCCCCGGTAGCTGTTCTGACCTTCTCCCGCAGATATTCCCTTGGAAATGATACGGCTCTTGGTGCCTTTACCGATATGGAACATTTTGGTACCGGTATCGGCTACCTGCTTGTTTTTAGTAACGGCCACGGAATAAAATTCACCGCTGGAATAATCGCCCTGCAGGATCACGCTGGGATACTTCCAGGTGATAGCGGAACCGGTTTCTACCTGTGTCCAGGATATTTTGGAATGAGCGCCGCGGCAAACACCTCTTTTTGTAACAAAATTATAGATACCGCCATTGCCCTCTTTATCTCCGGGGTACCAGTTCTGTACCGTGCTGTATTTGATCTCCGCATTTTCCATGGCGATCAGCTCCACCACGGCCGCGTGCAGCTGGTTTTCATCCCGCTTCGGTGCCGTACAACCTTCCAGGTAGCTCACATAACTTCCCTCGTCAGCGATGATAAGGGTTCTTTCAAACTGCCCAGTATTCTGCGTATTGATCCTGAAATAAGTGGAAAGCTCCATCGGGCAGCGAACCCCCTTGGGAATATATACAAACGATCCGTCTGAAAAAGCCGCTGCATTCAGCGCGGCATAGATATTGTCGGAGTAAGGCACTACAGATCCCAGGTATTTCTGCACCAGTTCAGGATGCTCTCTCACCGCTTCGCTGATAGAGCTGAAGATTACGCCATGTTCCTTAAGCGTCTGCTTAAAAGTAGTGGCAACAGACACGCTGTCGAATACCGCATCTACGGCTACTCCTGCCAGTAATTTTTGCTCGGATAAAGGAATGCCGAGCTTTTCAAATGTTGCGATCAGCTCAGGATCCACTTCATCCAGGCTATTGTATTTGGCTTTCGATTTGGGTGCCGCATAATAAGAGATATCCTGGAAATCCACCTTCGGCAACTCAAAATTTTGCCAGTGAGGCTCAGGTTGCTTTAAAAATGAATGATAAGCTTTTAACCGCCATTCCTTCAGCC
>CAKSVK010000026.1 GCA_934502905.1 uncultured Chitinophagaceae bacterium | reverse complement strand
GATGAAAAAGCAGCCGGTGCTGCATTCAGCAACTGGGGATTTGAATTTACCTTCCGGCTGGTGCCTTTTGCGGAAGACCAGCAGGACCCGTTGTGGGTGGTGCAGGTCATGAACAACCTGGCAAGGTATGTGTACTCCAGCGGTAAATGGTTTGAAGAAAACCATTTTATTCCGGCCAATGGTCCCATCCGGTTGAACACCGATACTGCTATCACCGGCTTTGTTTTTGCGCTCGATCCGCAACTGGGTAAGATGGACACACCTCATGGTGAAGTATCTTTTCTGCAACTGGTAGGCATCACCGATAGGGAGGTAACTGCCTTAAAGGAAAACCTGACCCTTGAAGAAGTAGCCAAGCTGATCAACAAATTAAAAGAGGACAATCCGCTCTTGATCACTGACCTGACACGCAAATAAAATTAACTTCAAAACAGAAAAAATATGAAGGCGATCCGGCTTTGGATGTTAGCGGCCATTTGTATAATATATGTCCGGCTGCCTGCGCAAACCGTTAACGAGCCTGTAAACAATCCATCAGACTGGTCCCGCCCCTATGAGCCTTTCCGTATTGCAGGCCATTTGTACTATGTAGGTACTTACGATCTTGCCTGCTACCTCGTAACAACCAGCGGGGGGAACATCCTGATCAACACCGGGCTGGCTGATTCCGGTCCTCAAATAAAGCAGAATATCGAAAAGCTGGGGTTCAGGTATAAAGACCTGAAAATATTACTGACTACCCAGGCACACTTCGACCACCTGGGTGCTATGGCCGCCATACAAAAAGAAACAGGTGCACAATTCTGGATTGATGCAGCAGACGCACCGGAAGCTAAATCCGGCGGTGCAACAGACTATGAGCTGGGTTCCCTGGGCGTAAGCTTTGCACCCGTCGTTCCCGGTAAATTATTAAAGGACAAGGATGTCATTCAGCTGGGCGAAACAAAGCTAACCCTGCTGCATCATCCCGGGCATACAAAAGGCTCCTGCAGCTATATGCTGGAGACCAAAGACGACAACCACAGCTATAAAGTACTTATTGCAAATATTCCCACCATCATCATCTCCCGGAAGTTTGCCGAAGTAAGTGAATACCCGGACATCAAAAAAGATGTTGCCAATAGCCTTACCGCAATGAAAGACCTGCAATTTGATATATGGGTGGCCTCACACGCCAGCCAGTTTACCCTGCATAGCAAGCACAAGCCCGGCGATGCCTACAACCCACTGGCTTTTGCGGACAGGAAGGGTTATGACCAGGCATTGGAAAACGTCTGGAAAGTGTACAGGCAGAAATAACTGCAGGCTGTACACTTTTTTGAAAATGGTTTCTTGATCCTGATTTGCTATAACAGGCATTCCGGTTTTTAAGGTTGCCAGATGGTTGCCCGCAGGTGATGCAGATGTTCTTTTGTCGAATAATAATACATCGCTACCATTTTGCCGTCTTTACGGCAAACAACACGCGGGTAACCCAGGTCATTCAGCTCCATATCTTCAGACCAGAATCCATCTATTACAACCTGTGGCTGACTCCAGGTTTTGCCTTTATCGGAACTGTATACCACACAGATATTGCCTTTATCCCGTTCCCCATAAACCACACATAAACGCCCGTCTTTAGTGGTGGCGAAAGCAGGAGGATTACCATTTTCGCCTCCGGTATCTGCTATTTTGGACAAAAAACGCCAGGTTCGTCCATCGTCCGTTGAACTATAGGCATCTATCCAGTGCTTTTCAACACGGTCTTTTGTTATGTATTTCCTCCGGATCACCGAAACAAGCGTGCCGTCATCCAGCTGTTGGGATTGCGACATTGCCGCCCGGCACTCATTTGCGTAAGGGTTCCCGCCAGGATCATCAAATAAGCTCACTTTCGTTGTATTTCCCGGAGCTCCGGCCGGGCCCACCACCCAACCCTGGAACCGGAAGGATCGCCCGCCATCGGTTGTCTTTAGGCAGAAAAGGCGATCGGATGCAAATTTTTCTTTTGTCCTGATAGAAAAGAACAGCAGGCATTCGTTTTTACCCGTTACAATGTAATCTGTTCGCGGTGTCAGCTCATCTAATCCTGTATTTGAAAATTCTTTCCATGCAAGCAGGTTGCCAAAGCCGTAAGGTCCCTGCCATGTTTTTCCCTTATCGTACGTATAGAAAAAATGCGCCCTGCCGTCCTCTGCTCCATGATACGAAGCGCCAACCACCCGCATGGCAAATCCGGGATGCTTAAAATCAACAGGAGCAGGAATGGTTTTCAGCTCCGGCATGTCCCCGAAATCTCCAACATAGTTAGCAGGATCTGAAGCTGTCCATGTTTTTCCGCCGTCCGCACTGCGTGCCAGCCAGCTCAGGAAGGGCTTGTCGGCATTGTGCCCATTTCTTTTTTTATACGGGGCTTCCGTAAAGCCTACTATAATTTCACCATCGTCAAAAATAAAGGCCCCGTTATTTGCCGGCCACCCGGCAAACCGGCCAGGCTGGTGATAGATCACGGAATGTTGTACGTTTTGAACGTGTTGCTGTGCCTTCGAAGGCATAGAGATAAAAACCAACAGTACGGAAGACAAAGCTGTTAATGAGCATTTTTTCATGAGATGTTCTATTTCTTTATAATGATCAGTGCGTGATCCTTAAAAAGAAATGATTCTGAAGAATATACTCAATCCTTCTTAAAAAACAAGATTGTACACTATTGCAGCGGATCGTGTGTCCGCACCCGACTTTCCAAATCTACTTTGCCCGTTTCCTTTTCGGCAGCAAAATAGTGACGAGTCCGATCAATGGAAGATAAGCGCAGATCGTGTACACATACGATATGCTGGTTACATCGGCCAGCTTACCCAGCAGCGCAGACGCTATACCTGCGATGCCAAAAGCAAACCCGAAGAACAGTCCGCTGATCATACCTACTTTATGAGGCACCAGTTCCTGCGCATATACCAGTATCGCGGAAAAGGCGGATGCCAGTATCAATCCTATGAGGGTTACCAGTATGCCCGTCCAGAATAAGCTGGCGTAGGGCAGCATCAGGGTAAAGGGTGCTATGCCCAGTATAGAAAACCAGATGACTACCTTTCTTCCAAAACGATCGCCTATAGGACCGCCCAGCAGCGTTCCCAATGCCGAAGCTCCCAGGAATAAAAACAGGTAGAACTGCGATTGCTGTGCAGTGATATGGAACTTGTCTATCAGGAAAAAAGTAAGATAGCTGGAGATGCTGGTCATATATACATACTTGGAGAAGATCAATATCATCAATACAAACAGCGCAACTATTACCTGCGACCGGGTATAAGGTGTTTCCCTCACCGTTTTCTTTTTTGCAATGGCATGCTGCTGTAAAAAAGCGCTGTACCACACTCCTACGCGGTACAAAACAAAAATAGCCAGCAAAGCAGCAATGGAGAACCAGGCGATATATCCCTGCCCGAACGGGATCACGAGGACTGCTACCAACAAGGGTCCCATGGCGCTGCCGCCATTACCACCCAGTTGGAAGATAGATTGTGCCAGCCCCCGTTTTCCACCGGAAGCCAGGAAAGCAACCTTGGAAGCTTCAGGGTGGAAGATAGAAGAGCCGACCCCTATCAACGATACGGATACCAGGATGGAAATGAATCCGTGTGCATTGGCCAACACCAGGATGCCCACCAAAGAAAAACACATAGCAATGGCAAAAGCGTACGGTCTCGGGTGCTTGTCGGTATAGTTGCCGACAAAAGGCTGAAAAACAGAGGCTGTCAACTGGAACACCAGGGTAATGATACCAATCTGGGTAAAGCTCAATGCATAATTCACCTTCAGCAATGGATAGGCAGCGGTGATCACAGACTGCATCAGGTCGTTTAAAAAATGCCCGGCGCTGATCGCGAATAAAACAGTAAAAATGGTTTTCTGCGCATCTGCAACCTGCATGCCTGCAGAGATCGGTTTACTCATTTGTACAGGAATAGAAATTTTAAAAATTGATAATAGCTTCAGCAGCTTTCAACGCGGCCACCGGGTCTTTGTCTTTAATATGCAGCAACAGGTCTTCGTGCAATTTACCGGTATCCGTAAAAGAGGTAGTATCTTCATATATATGCCTGAACCAGCTCTTCAGCGACTCTGCCACCGTTTGGTATAATTCTTCCATCAGGCTGTTCCCGCTCGCCCTTGCTATGGCCAGGTGAAAATTAACATCCGCTTCAATACAATCCTCCAATTCACCATTCAGCGAAGCAATGGATCTTTCATGAAGCCAGTACCGGATCTCCTCCAGGTCTTCATCGCGATGGTGCATCGCTGCCAGCTCTGCTATTTTTACCTCCAGCAGCTTTCTCACTTCATTCAATTCTTCCGCTTTCGCTCTTTTTACCCTTTGCACAAAGGGCTCTTTCATGCCCGGCTTATCCTCCACGAACATGCCTACCCCGTGCTGTACCCGCAGCAAGCCTGCATGTACCAGTATTTTAATGGCTTCCCGGATGGTAGACCGTCCCACTCCATAGCTGGACGCCAGTTCCACTTCGGTAGGGAGCTGGGCATTTTTTGCCAGTCTTCCTTCTTTGATCTTCGCCGCGATGGCTGCCGCGACCTCATCCGCCAGGCTTTTTTTAATAATTTTTTCCATACATCAGGTCATCAGACAACAAAGGTAGGTTATTCTTTTGTGTGCAAAGAATTATGGGAGTATTTTTTCGCAGTCGGGTGTCCCACCCGCCTGTAGAGCAACTATTTTTCAGTGAGATGGATCGGGAATTTGCGTGGGGACACGCAAACAGGCGGATAATCCTGGCGCAAGTCGTCCGAAGGATGACTTGTGCCCCATAATTTTACCGGACTGTGTCCGGGATCCGATAACAGAATCAATGAGATTATTTCCCCGCTGATGGCGCAGATGATCAAAGCCTTCTGCGCTTATTTGCGAAATCAGCGGGAAATATTATCCGTCGTTTTATCGCTGACATGACAATAGAGTTTTACCCGGCTGCGTCCGGAATCCGGTAGCCCTGCAAACCGGAATCTATTGGCGGGTAGAAATATAGTTATAGTCTTTCAAAAGGGTTTCAAGCAGGTCAAATGGAGACATATCGTTCTGAATGGCCAGGGCTGTTCTCACTTTATCCGACGCACTGAACACCATATTATAGTTGCCCGTTTTAGCAGCCGTATCGAGTATGCTTTTCATGGTATTGATATCGCGGTCGCTCAGCTTCATCACCTGCGGAAATACAGGAACGTAGCTGTCGCTCATTTCCATAAATATGGTTTCGTTCAAACTGCCTTTGGTATTCAGTTTTATCAGCATCGTACCTGCCGCCAGGTCGCCCATCCGTTTAGAAGCCCTGGTAACGGCAATGAGCACCAGGTCGGTAATGAACAGCAGGGAAGTGATGCTGAGCACTCTTAAAATACTGTCCAGGTTGAACAGGAGCGACAGGATAATAAAGGGAATGGAAAGGTCGGATGCACGCAGCAGCCAGCGGATCATGCATTGTGCCGGAGATACCTTACCACCGTTGTCATTCACTACCCGCAGCTTTAGTAATTTTTTTCCGATGCTCTGCCCGTTCCAGAATATTTCGCACAAAAGGTGGTATACGAAAACCGGCAGGATCAGCAATAACTCCAGTGCCCACATATCATAACCGGCTGCGGCGTCCCAACGATCATACCCTGACGCCAGCTTCGCATAAATATTGATGGCTATTATAATATAAAAAACCTGTATCAGAAAATCGATGATCCAGGCAAACATTCTTGCCGGAAAAGGAGCCGCCTCAAATTCCAGGTCAATATTAAATGTGGTTGGTATATTAATTTTACCCATTACACAATAATAATTTTTTTAACTGGTTCTATAACGTCGTTATACCATATATTTATATCTGATTAATACATTTTGGTTGAGAGAAGCGCTTTTTATTAAGAAAAATAAGGATGAGTGGTTGAAAGCGCAGGAGACACCTGCAGAAGACCCCGATGAGATGGCTGTGGAATTTACCAGGCTCGTGGACGATCTCTCCTATGCCAAAACCTTTTATCCCCACAGCAAGGTTACGAAATACCTCAATACGCAGGCTTCCCGCATATACATGAGCATATACCAGAACAGGAAGGAAGAGCGTAACCGGGTAAGGGAATTCTGGGTCACCACGGTGCCGCTTACCGTCAGAAAGCATCATCCCGTACTCCTGATCTGTGCGCTGCTGTTCCTCACATTTTTTGTTGTAGGCTTTCTTTCGTCTAAATACGATGAGAGCTTTGTGCGGGAAATGCTGGGCAACCAGTATGTGAACATGACGGAAGAAAATATTGAAAAAGGGCAACCCTTTGGCGTGTATGCCGAAGGCAGCTCCCTGCTGATGTGGCTGGGCATTATGATCAACAACCTGTTTGTAGCTTTCGGTTATTTCCTGAAGGGATTGTTTTTTTGCTTCCCCGTATTATATGCACTCGTAAACGAAGCAATCCGCCTGGGAGCATTCGAGCAAATGTTTTTTGCAAAGGGATTGGGACTGCAATCGGTATTAACCGTATTCATACACGGTACGCTTGAGATATCCGCCATCGTGATAGCAGGTGCTGCAGGTGTGGTGCTGGGCAAGGGCTGGCTGTTTCCGGGCACAGCCAAAAGGCTGGACGCCTTTATCAGAGGCGCCCGCGACGGGGTGATCATCCTGGTCAGCCTTATTCCTGTATTTGTAGTTGCTGCTTTTTTTGAAGGATTTATAACGCGTTATTACACGATGCCCATGGTATTGAGCAGTTTTATTTTGCTTTTATCTGCAGCGTATATCGCCTGGTATTATATTATCTACCCCCTACAGGTCAGCAAACGTGTAAGGGAACAAAAGCCTGTTGCCTGACGTGCGTACACTCTTTCTATATATATTTCCATGTTTCCTGTTACTGGCCGTTTCACCCTTCCTCCGCGCGCAGGAAATACCGGTAGAGGAAATTGCACCGCCGGTAGCGGCTGATTCTTCTGGCACCATGGAAGACAGTGTGGGCTACTACGACGAGGATTATGACGAAGAGGATATATTATATTTCACAGCCAAAGACGATACCACAGCCTTGTACGATTCTTCCCTGCTGGTGCTGCGATCCGTACCGGATACTGCTATACAACGCCTGAAGCATGACGACGCCTTCTGGTATGCGGACAAGGACATGCAGCAAAAAAAGAAGGTGGAGAAAAAAAACACGGCATCCTGGTGGGAACGTCTCCTGGTGGGTTTACTGGCGTTTCTGGGCAATCCTGCAGTACGGCAGATCCTTTTTTATTGTATTATCTTTTTGCTTGTGCTGGCAGCTGCCTGGTTTTTGATCAATAACGAGATGAGCGTTTTCGGGAAGCCGAGGAAAAGGATCCCTGCTGCCGGGAAACCGGATGCCGGCGGGGAAGACATACTGGAAACCGACCTGGAAGGTGCATTAAAAGTAGCAGAGCTGGAAAAAGACTACCGGCTGGCAGTGAGGATACAATATCTTATTCTGTTAAGATCGTTGTCCGGCAGCCAGCTCATTCAATACCGGGACGACGCGACCAATATGGAATACCTGTCGCAGGTATATGGAAAATCATTCTATCCGCAATTCTTCACTTTAACCCGCCATTACGAATATGTGTGGTACGGAGAAGCGATGGTGACAGAAGGTATATACCAGCGGCTCAGCCAGGATTTTAAAAACCTGAATCAAACTGTTGAAACAGCATAATTTGAAAAAGGCATTACCATATATCGTTGGCGGTATCCTGCTCCTGTTGCTGATGGCAGTGCTGTTGGGTGATAAAAAGGATAAATTCGATCACCGTATCACCCTTAACAAAAAAGATAAGATACCGTATGGCACCTATGTTGCGTACCGGTACCTGCAACATATTTTTGAAGATGCCGACATTAAGGTAAATAAAAAAGAACCCGTTTACTGGGACTATGATGTGCTGGATTATGAGGGGGAAAAACAGGTATTACTGATCATTACCAAAGACTTCAATGCTTATTCTTCGGAGCTGAGGGCATTGCATAATTTCGTCAGCAAGGGAAATGACGTGTTAATATCTGCCCATACCTTCAGCTACGAAGCCTCGGATTTTTTTCATTTAAATGTCGGTATAAGCGACGGCGGGCTGCCGGTCTACGATTTTTCACCATCGCTCGATACCCTGCAGCTAAACCTCTCCGAAAGTCCTTTCAACAAGGGTAAAAACGTGTTCACCTATCCCGGGCGCCGTTACAATTCCTATTTTGCCGACTTTGATACTACCATGAGTTATGTGCTGGGACGAGGAGGCAAAGGCGACCGGGTAACCTGCCTGAAAATAAAAGCCGGTACCGGGCACTTTATTATTCACAGTGCACCGCTGGCCTTCAGCAACTACTTTTTATTGCACAAGGATAATATTGGATACTATAACCAGTTGCTTTCCGTACTGAACCCCGAAGCAACAGCCGTTGTGTGGGATGAATATTTTCTTCACAAGACCACCTCTTACCGCGACACAGAACCTTCGCCCCTGCGGGTATTGCTCAACCAGCCCTCTTTCAGGATGGCATTGTATGCAGCGCTGGCCGGCGTAATCATTTTCCTGCTGTTGGGACTGAAACGTAATCAGCGCATCTTCCCGGTGGTGAAGCCGCCGGCCAATGATTCGCTGGATTTTGTAAAGACCATCGGCAGACTGTATTACCAGAAAGGGGATAACAGGAATATAGCGCAGAAGATGACCGGTTTCTTTGTGGAGCATGTGCATAACCGTTACTTTATGAGCTCCGACAACGCGGACAAAGATTATGTTGAAAAGCTGTCCCGGAAATCGGGCAGCAATGAGGCGCATGTTCAGTCTATCGTCAATTATATTCATTATATCAGGGAAGGAAATCCCGTTACCAACGAGCAGGTAGCCGAGTTTTATAACCTGCTGGAGCAATTTTATAAAACAACTTAAATTCAATACAATGGAAGAAAACTTATTTGAGGAGCGGACAGATCTCTCCCGGCTGAATGAGGCGGTGATGAAAATGCGGCACGAGATCAGCAAGGTGATCGTCGGGCAGGATGAGATGGTAAAGCTGATCATTGCCGCGCTGCTGTCAGACGGACATGTGTTGATTGAAGGTGTGCCGGGCGTAGCCAAAACGCTTACCGCCCGCCTGGTCGCAAAATGTATCGACCTGCATTTTTCCCGGGTGCAGTTTACGCCGGACCTGATGCCCTCCGATGTATTGGGCACTTCCGTATTCAATCCGAAAGAAGGCTCCTTCCAGTTTAAACGCGGCCCGATCTTCGGCAATATTGTATTGGTGGATGAGATCAACCGGGCGCCGGCAAAGACACAGGCTGCCCTGTTTGAAGTAATGGAAGAAAAGCAGGTAACCGTAGACGGGCAATCGCACCAGATGCAACGGCCGTTTATGGTGCTGGCAACGCAGAACCCGGTAGAGCAGGAAGGTACTTACCGCCTGCCTGAGGCGCAGCTCGACCGGTTCCTGTTCAAAATACTGGTGCCCTACCCTACCGCAGAACAGGAAGTGTCCATATTGAACCGCTTCAACCAGTCTACCGGGGAAGAAGTAGCGGCACAGTTGGGTAAAGTGCTGACGGATACAGAGATCAGTGAGCTGAGAAAGCTGGTAAGACAGGTAATAGTAGAGGAAAAGCTGCTACAGTTTATCGCGCAGATCGTAACGTCTACCAGGTCCAATAAATCCATTTACCTCGGCGCCTCTCCCAGGGCGTCCCTGGCGATCATGATCGCGTCCAAGGCGCTGGCCGCTATGCATGGCCGTGACTTTGTAACGCCGGAGGATATTATAGAAATGGCAACCCCGGTACTGCGCCACCGCATCATCCTGACACCGGAAAAGGAAATGGAAGGCGGCACCGAAGATGCCGTAATAAAGGAGATCATCCATTCATTAGAAATACCAAGGTAAGCGTGAACCTGATAACCTTTTATAACTCTTTTAAGCTAACGACCCGTACTTACTGGATACTGGGCGGTATCGTGGTGCTATTTGTGGTATCTTTTTTTGTACCACCCTTATACAGCATCGGCATACTGCTACTTTGGGCGCTGGTTTTTACCATACTCGTAGATGCGGTTGTTCTATACTCCTGGAAAAATGCAGTAACAGCAGAACGGAATATGGCAGAGCGGTTCAGCAATGGAGATATCAACCCTGTGACCATCCATATCACCAACAATTATCCTTTTATCATTAAATGCAAGATCATAGATGAGCTTCCCTTCCAGTTTCAAAGAGCCAGCCGCACACAGCAGCTCCGCATGAAAGGAAGCAGCCAGACAAGGATCCGGTACCAACTGAGACCTTTGCTACGGGGAGAATACCAGTTTGGCAAAATAAACCTTTTTGTAACCAGCCCCCTGCAGCTGGTGGAAAGGAGATTTATAGAAGACGGTGAAAAAACGATCCCGGTGTACCCCTCCTTCCTGCAGTTGAAAAAATACCAGCTGCTGGCAGTATCCAACCGGCTGAATGAAGCAGGTGCAAGGCGCCTTCGGAAGCTCGGAAGCAGCATGGAATTTGAGCAGATCAAGGAATATGTAAGCGGTGATGATTACCGCAATGTAAACTGGAAAGCTACCGCACGGAAAGGCGACCTGATGGTCAATACATTTACCGATGAGAAAAGTCAGCATGTTTACTGTGTTATCGACAAAGGGCGTAATATGAAAATGCCCTTTGAAGGAATGACGTTGCTGGACTATGCCATCAATGCTTCGCTGGTGCTGGCAAATGTCACCCTGCTAAAAAATGACAAAGCAGGCCTGATCACCTTTTCGCATAAGCCGGACAGCTTTTTACCTGCAGACCGCAAGGGTATGCAAATGGAACTGATGCTGCAGAACCTTTATCGCCAGCAAACGGATTTTACCGAACCGGATTTTGAGGCGCTCTATATGCAGATACGCAACCGTATAAAAAGCAGGTCCTTACTGGTACTGTTCACCAATTTCGGATCCATGCAGGGATTTCAGCGGCAACTACCCTACCTGAAGCAGATAGCCAAACACCACTTGCTATTGGTTGTATTTTTTGAAAATACCGAGCTCCGTGAGTTGCAGGAAAAACCTGCTGAAGACCTGGAAGAGATCTACATTAAAACCATCGCCGACAAATATGCATTTGAGAAAAGGCTGATCGTGAAAGCGCTTCGCCAGCAAGGCATCATTGCCCTGCTGACGCCACCCCAACAGGTAACCATCAACGCTATTAACAAATACCTGGAATTGAAAACCAGGCAGGCAACATAATTACTGCTTTATTTTTCCTTTCAGTTTTTCCAGCCGCCGGTCTATCTCTTCTTTCGGCAGCCAGTTTTTTCCTACCATCACCCCGGCGATATTACGTGTTTCACGGATATCATCCAGCGGGTTGGCATTCAGCAATACAAGGTCAGCAGCCGCGCCAGGCTTTACCACTCCTTCGCCGGGCCTGTTAAAGTACCTGGCCGCATTTACGGTAGCGGTTTGCAGCACCTGGTAAGGCGTCAGTCCGGCATTTGCCATATATTCAAGCTCCTGGTGAAGAGAAAAGCCCGGTACATCAAATACCTGCGGTGCATCGGAGCCGGCCACCAATCCCACACCCGCATCCTGGCTGGCTTTCAGGATATCTTTGCGCAGGGCTATCAATGCCACCGCCTGCGCCGAATCGTACAGCGGGTCAGACATAATATTCTGCTTGGACCTGATCCAGTTGTTCAATGTGGTTTCATGCATGTACACCATCTCAGGATCCTTCGCAAAAGCCTCCGCAGATCTCAATGGGGTAAACCATCTTTCAGGCAGCGCTTCTGTAGGCACCACCCAAATATTGTTTTGGCGGAGCGCCTTCACGAGCGTATCAATACGGGCCCGGTCTGCCTTACCGGCAATATGCAGCCCGAACAGACCTCTTTTATTCTCCGGTATTTTTTCAATACCCGGCACCAACGCTTCCACGAACCCATCCAGGTGATCTATAGAAGCATACCCGGCAGCGATGGCATTCCATACCCCCACATCAGATGAAACATGTCCGGCAAAAGGAATACCTACTTCTTTGGCGGTTCTGGCAACCGCGTTAAAGTTTTCGAGGGTAAGCCCGGGCAGGAGCTTGAGGAAATCATATCCCTGCATTTTATATTTTCTTACCAGGCTGTCTGCATCCTTCACGGACTTTACTGTGCTGCCCATGAGTCCCGGTGCACCGGCATAAAAGTTGGGACCCAGCAATGTACCGTTTTTGACCTGGTCTCTCAACTCCAGGTGTTTCTCATGACCCAGCATACCCCGGATGGTTGTAACCCCATTCAACGCGAATAATTCCAGCACATGCTTCATGTTTTCCACGTCTTCTCCCGTTGGTACATGGGCATGCATCTCTGCCAGGCCGGGTATCAGGTATTTACCCTTTCCGTCTATCACCTGTGCATTTTTCCCGGCTTTCTTCGTACCCGCTGCCGCTATCTCCGTAACCTTTCCATCTGCGATAAACACATCCTGGTTCTCCAGGACGCCGTCACTATCCATCGGGATCACCGATACCTGTTGTATTACAAATACCCCCGGATCCGGATGGGTATTTTGCGAACTATTGCAACTAAACAATATAATAATACTATAAAACAAATACTTCATAACAACATGGCTTTTGATGTATTTTAAAGATACGGCATTTTGCCTTTCTGGCAGGTATCAGCGCCGGCTTTTACGTCTGTTACCGATCCACCTGTCAGCCTTCCAGTATCTTCTTCAGGTCCGCCGGGGAGTAATTGACGGATTTCAGTGTTTTGTTATCTTCTTTTCTGAAAACCAGGTACAGATCTCCTTCCCTTTCATAATAACAGGGCTGGTTAAGCGCAGTATAATGAGCAACTGTTTGTTGCGCTTCCTCTTCCGTTTTACAGGCCTTGCTCATATTGCTTCTCTGCACTTCCTCAAACAGGGCTTTAAACTTACCGCCCAATCCAAACTCCAGTATAGCGCCGGACAATACATATTGTATATCGCACAGGGCATCCGCCACTTCCACGATATCATTGTTATCAATGGCTTCCTGCAGCTCTTTCAGCTCTTCAGCAATTAATGAAACCCTCAGGTCACATCTTTTCCGGGAAGGAATAGCAGGGTCCTTCAATACAGGGTGTTTGAACGTGGTGTGAAATTCGGCTACAGCGGTCAGTGGTTTTGCTTCTTCCATTCTGGTAAAAATTTAAGCGGTAAATATAAACCCATTTTGGATTTACCGTCACAGGAAGCTAAAATTTGCGCTGGGAAATCATTGAGATCATAACAAGCACAGGGCCGTTTCTGTAAACTGCAACAGCTTTTTTGACCAGCTGCTTACAAGCCAAATAAATGAGGTGATGGCCTGCCCGTTACCGTCATCTCAAAATGAAATACAGTAATTCCCAACGTTTGAAAAAGATGCCTCTTATAATTTTTATGGGTTGCTTCATTGATTTGAAGCTTCCGGCTTTCCTATCCCGTTTATAACAGTATATCACCCATAATTATTTGCCAAAGTATTTTTTCTTCGGACTGTCCCGGGGTATCTTCACTACTTTACCCACCTCCAGCGGAAGGTCTGATTCCAGTATATCTGCTCCATTTTGAAAGATGGATTGATAAGCTTGTGCCCTTTCCTCTCTGGTGGGCAGCCTGTCATACACAGGTGCTGCAGATATCATACACATTACTTTCCGTTTATGCAGCAGGTCCAGCATTTTCCTGTTCTCAGGTATATCTTTCGATCCGATGTACGCTATCATGTTTTTCCAGGGCACGCCCGCCTGTTCATATGACTTTAATTCTTCTTCGGTTTTGACGAAAGCTGACATCACCTGGTCGGGGTTGGCTTGGTAATACCAGGAAGCCTGTTCTGCATTATGTACGGTGACCATCACAAAAGCGGTCGCATTCATCTTCCTGATGATGCCTGCGGTCATTTCAAAGGGCACATCTTTTTTGTCCAGGTTGAGCACGGTTTTCCCTCTTGCCCAATCAATCGCCTGCGCCAGGGTTGGTATTTTGTACGAGGTAATGTTTCCTTCCACGTCTTTCAGGTACAACTGTTGCAGCTCTTCCCAGGTATAGTCGGCAACTTTGCCTTTGCCGGTCGTTGTCCTGTCCAGGGTAACATCATGCATCAATACAATCACACTGTCTTTGGTCAATCGCGGATCTATTTCAAAAAATGCCGGCGTATGCAACAGTACATGCTCAAATGCTTCGATGGAGTTCTCCGGGAAACCTTTGATCAGCGTACCTCTGTGGCCGCTGACGATGGGTATATCTTTTCCGGTATAGCTGAAAAAATCCCGGAGCTCTTTTGCGCTCCCGATCTGTAGCCGGTGCTGTGCCTGAACAGCTATCTGCATGCCTGCCAGCACAACGATAACAAGTACCCATTTTTTCATGTGCAGCTGATATTAGGGACCAAAAATAAGTATTCTCTTACTTCGCCTGCCTGCCCGGTCATCCGTGACGGTATAATTTGCTTAACTTAGTAACAAAAATGTTATGAGTTCTGCGTTTGTAAGAGAAAGTGAAGAGCAGTGGCTGCATGAAGTGGGGCCTGGGCTGCCGGCATTGATCGTTTACTTAACCCGGGAAAACAACGGCATTCGCGTGTACGAAAAGAAAAGTTATGTAGATGAAAAAACGCAAAAGCAGGTACACGAAATGAGCAACGGGCTTTCTTATTCAAAGGATGAAAATGGTCAGTGGTTCATTGTTGATTAAATTACCATGTTACCTGCACCCTGCAATCTCAATGCAAATATCCGGTGATTGCAACCAGGTTACCTTTCTTTTACATGCCCGTCTTTTGCCGCTTCAGGATAATTGCAGATATTTGCGCCTTTCTTTTCAATATGTTCAGGTGGTATCTGCTGGCTATTATTCCAGGTATATTCTGGGGCGTTTCCGGAGCTTTTTGTCAATATCTATTCCAGGTAAAGCTGGTAAGTCCTGAGTGGCTGGTAACCATCCGGCTGCTGATCTCCGGCATTATTTTGCTGGTGATAGCGGCGGTGCAGCGAAAAGACATATGGGCGGTATGGAAAACAACAAGGGATGCGTTTCAGCTGTTGATATTCGGAATTGCCGGAATGGCGGCGGTGCAATATACCTACTTCGCAGCCATCTATGCATCTAACGCGGCAACTGCCACGGTGCTGCAGTATGTGGGACCGGGCATGATCTGCCTGTACCTGGTTATAAGAAACCGCAAAGCACCCACTACAAAAGAAATGATCGCCCTGATGCTGGCTTTATCCGGTACTTTTTTGCTGGTGACGCATGGGCAGGCGGGCTCTCTCTCCATTTCTTCTCTGGCGCTTTTCTGGGGACTGACATCAGCAGCCGCACTGGCATTTTACAGCCTGCAGCCCCTGCAGCTTCTCAGAAAATGGCCTTCCGTAGTAATCATCGGCTGGGCAATGCTGTTAGGCGGACTGGCTTTTTGCTTTATACAGAACCCATTCACCGTTTCCGTGGATTGGGATCTTTCCAGCCTGCTGATGGTTGTTTTTATCATATTACCGGGCAGCCTTTTTGCTTTCTATGCTTATCTGGTCAGTGTGCAATATATCGGCGCCGCCAAAGCCAGCATGCTTGCCTGTGTGGAACCGCTGGCTGCTACCTTTTTCGCCGTGACCTGGTTGAATGTTCCCTTCGGGGTATACGACTGGCTGGGTACAGCGCTCATATTATTTATGGTGCTGCTGCTGACACACAGGAAACGAAAAGGCAATACGGCAGCAGGTTAACAACAGACATTCTATTTGTCAGTGCTTATCCCTGCCCCTGAATATGCGGACAAGGTTGAGGTTTTTAACGGGCGCCACGATCAGCGGGAACTTTTCGACGGTTACATAGCTGGCTTCCAGACCAAACCCCCGCTCTTCCGACAGGCTGATCTCTTTGATACCGAAATACCCTTTCATGATCAGCTTTTCCCAGAAAGGAAGCTCATTGTCGATGCTCAGGAATTTCTCGATAACAATGAATTGAAAATCGCCTACCACATTATTACGCTGCAGGCTTTCGTACCGGCTGGTAATATTCACTTCTTTATTAGCTACCATATCCTCTACTACTTTCCGGAACATGATATTGATACGCGGCTCTACCCGGAAACCTAACCTGAATTCCACCCGCACTACTTCATTAGGGATGATCGTCTGTACCTCGTATTCGCAGGTATAGGGATTGTCCAGGGTATCCACATGCACAAACCAATATATATCCGCCCTTTTGGGCTTACGGTTCAGGATCGAATAAATGATCTTGTGCTCTATCTCTTTCTGGTTATCGGCGCTGGTAAGATAAATCAGGTGCGTGGCATATTTAGGCACGGTCTGGTCGTTGCTGAGTTCCTGCAGCATCGGCAGGTAATCATCGAGCCGCACAAACTCTATATAGCGGTTCTTGATCTTCCTGCTGCGGTACCAGATATACATCACCAGGAACATAAAGCCCCCGATCATAACGGTGATATATCCGCCATGGGCGAACTTCTGCAGCAATGCGATCAGGTAAGTGCCTTCTATTATCAGGTAACCGATCAGGAATACCCATATGAGCAACGGGCTTACGCGATGACTGACCATGTAATTGGCAAAAAGTATAGTGGTCATCAGCATGGTTACAATAATAGCAAGACCATAAGCTGCTTCCATATTAGCTGAGGTCCGGAAATACAATACCACGCCCACGCAACCTATGAACATCAGGTTGTTCAGCCATGGAATGAACAATTGTCCTTTTTCCTCAGAGGGATACCTGATCTTAAGCCTCGGCCAAAGGTTCAGCCGCATAGCTTCCCCTATGAGAGTATAGGAACCTGAGATCATGGCCTGGCTGGCAATAATGGCGGCGGCTGTAGCCAGCAATACACCCGGGATAATCAGGTACTCCGGCAGCAGGTCGAAAAAAGGATTGATATCCAGGTGCGGATCTGCCGGGGCATTTTTATGATTGGCAAGGAGGCTGGCCCCCTGGCCCATATAGTTAAGGATCAAGCAGGCTTTTACAAATATCCAGGTGATCCGGATGTTTTGCTTTCCGCAATGCCCCAGGTCACTGTAAAGCGCTTCCGCCCCGGTAGTACATAGAAATACGGCGCCCAGTATCCACAAAGCGCCGGGATTGGAACGGAGTAATTCAATGGCGTACCAGGGATTGAAAGCCTTAAGAATAGTGAGATCATCAAACAGGTGCCAGGCACCCAAAACAGCCAGTGTAGAAAACCAAAGCCCCATGATAGGACCAAAAAAGCGACCGATAGAATAGGTGCCGAACTGCTGTAAAAAGAAAAACAGGAACAGGATGGCTATTACTATATATATGATATAATCATGCAGGTTTTGAAACGATGGGTTCTTCTGCAAACCTTCTATCGCCGATGTGATCGTAATAGGCGGCGTAATCATGCCATCTGCCAGCAATGCTGCCCCGCCGATCATGGCAGGTAGTACCAGCCACTTTTTTCTGCGCCTTACCAATGCATACAAAGCAAAAATGCCTCCTTCCCCCTTGTTATCTGCACGGAGCACCAAGACAACATATTTTACAGTGGTCTGGAGCGTTAATGTCCAGATAATGCAGGAGAGGCTGCCTACGATCAGCGTCTCTGTAATTTCCCTGTTGGTAATAATGGCGTTAAAAACATATAACGGTGAGGTACCAATATCTCCGTAAATAATTCCTAAAGCTATGATAAGCCCCGCTGCGGTAACCTTGTTGGTGTGTTTGCCCACTTTTGATGCAGGTTAATGAGTTTACGTTTGTAAACAAACGCCAAAGTTATACGCTTAATTACAAAAGAAACAAATGTTTTTGGTTGAGACGGTGAAACACGGACATTGCAGCTCTTGAGGGGCAGGTATTTACCTGCGTGAGAAAAGTTACCTGCGGTGAATAGTTGGGGTCTTCGCATGCGGGTGCCCGCCGTTAACGTCCGGTACCGGTCGGGTTCCCCAAGTTGACGCCTGTGGTAAGATAGCAACCGGAAAACCTGCATAACATAACAAGTTGAGCCAAGCTCACCGAAAGTAAATTCATCCTTCTTTAGGGACTTTATATAAGAATTGCTGAAATTTGCAAAAAACCGAATAATGAACTGGATATTTTTAATTCTGGGTGGCTTTTTTGAAGTGGGATTTACGTTTTGCCTGGGCAAGGCAAAAGAAACATCCGGAAATGAGATGTATGGATGGTATACCGGTTTTGTCATATCTCTTTTTGCCAGCATGTATTTGTTGATAAAAGCTACACAAACGCTGCCACTCGGTACTGCTTATGCCGTCTGGACGGGAATCGGCGCAGTAGGAACCGTGCTGGTAGGCATCCTGGTATTTAAAGAGCCGGCTACCTTCCTGCGCCTGCTTTTTATCACCACCCTGATAGGTTCTATTATCGGCTTAAAAGCGGTTTCCCCGGAATAGACGGCTTTAAAATTTTCAAATCATCATTCTTCCACGTTTCCGGTAAAGCACATATGATTACCTTTGCGCGCTCATGAAATATACAGCCGAGATAAACAAACGGAAAACATTCGCTATTATATCCCACCCCGATGCCGGTAAAACCACCCTTACCGAGAAATTACTGTTGTTTGGAGGCGCCATCCAAACAGCCGGTGCGGTAAAAAGCAACAAGATAAAAAAGCATGCCACCAGTGACTTTATGGAAATTGAAAAACAGCGTGGCATATCCGTGGCTACCAGTGTAATGACCTTTGAATACAAGGATATGCTGATCAACCTGCTGGATACACCGGGGCACAAGGACTTTGCTGAAGATACCTACCGTACCCTTACGGCGGTGGACAGCGTGGTACTGGTTATTGACAGTGTAAACGGGGTGGAAGAACAAACCCGCCGGCTGATGGAAGTCTGCCGCATGCGCGATACGCCGGTGATCGTGTTCATCAACAAAATGGACCGCGATGGTAAGCTGCCGTTTGACCTGCTGGAAGAGATTGAAAAAGAGCTGCATATCCAGCTTCACCCGATGAGCTGGCCAATCAACAGCGGGAAAGATTTTAAAGGCGTATATAACCTGTTTGACAGGAACCTGTTATTGTTCTCCGCCAATACAAAGGCGAATGACGAAGATGTGCTGACCATCGAAAACCTCCAGGATGACATCCTGATAGAAAGAGTAGGCGAAAAAGATGCCGCCCAGTTGCGGGAAGACGCCGAGCTGATCGAAGGCGTATACGGACAACTGAATGTGGAGGATTACCTGGCGGGAAAAACAGCACCCGTATTTTTCGGCAGCGCCGTCAACAATTTTGGTGTGAGAGAAATGCTGGACACCTTTGTACGCATTGCCCCCGCTCCGCTTTGCCGGCCCACTTCTGAAAAGGAAGTATGTCCCGGGGACGAAAAATTCAGCGGCTTTATCTTTAAGATCCACGCCAATCTCGACCCGAGGCACAGGGACAGAATTGCCTTTTTAAGGGTCTGCTCCGGACGCTTCGAAAGGAATAAATACTACCATCACGTACGGCTGGAAAAGGACGTCCGCTTCAGTAATCCTTACTCTTTTCTTGCCCGCCAGAAAGACGTGATCGAGGAAGCTTACCCCGGCGATGTGGTCGGCCTGTTCGATACAGGCAACTTCAAGATCGGCGACACCCTTACGGAGGGCGCTGACTTTTATTTTACCGGAATCCCCAGCTTTTCGCCGGAACTTTTTAAAGAGGTAGTCAATAAAGATCCTATGAAAACCAAACAATTAGAAAAAGGTTTACTTCAATTAACGGATGAAGGGGTTGCCCAGTTATTTACTCAGCATGGAGGCAATCGTAAGATCATCGGCTGTGTGGGGGACCTCCAGTTTGAAGTTATTCAATATCGTTTGCTACAGGAATATGGCGCTTCGGTTCAGTTCAATACGCTTCCGTTTTACAAAGCCTGCTGGATCACCGCAGCAGATCCGAAAAAAATGGAGGAGTTTATCCGTTTTAAAACAGCCAATATCGTGCTGGATAAAGACGGACATTATGTGTACCTGGCGCAAAGCGAATGGTTCCTGAATACGGAGATATCCAATAATCCGGATATCAAGTTCCATTTCACCAGCGAGATTCATAAAGCCTGATCAACCTGCATCTTTTCCAGGCCTGAGGTTCCGGAAAAATTTAATGACCTCGCTCAGGAAAAGAGGGAACAATCCCAAAGCCATGATCTCCAACCATCCCCTGAGATGGAGGGACTGCAGCCGGAAGGCACCGGACAATGCCGGCACTTCCAGCACCAGCACCTGTAAAAGAAGGCCCAGGATGATAGCCCCTGCCAGGTACCTGTTTTTGAATAACCCGGCTTTGAATACAGACTGCCTCGCATGCCTGAATGACAGCGCATAAAACAGTTGGCAGGCAATAATGGTCATGAATGCCAGGGTCCTGGCATACTCCAGCACATTTTCAGGGATATTTTTGTCAAATGGCGTGTAACCGTGCTCGGTAAATCCAAGCCAGTAAGAGATAATGGTGACAAAACCTATTGAAATACCCCCGGTTGCTATATTACCCACAGCGCCCCGGGCAAAAAAGCTTTCCCGGATGCTGCGCGGCTTTTCCTTCATCACATCCCTGTTTCCGGGATCGAGCCCGAGCGCAATGGCCGGCAGGGAGTCTGTTACAAGATTGATCCACAACAGCTGTGTTGCTATCAAAGGAGCCGGCATGCCTGCTACAATAGCCAGCAGCATGGCTATTACTTCCCCCACATTGCTGGACAAAAGGAAGATGACAGATTTTTTAATATTATTATAAATATTTCGACCTTCTTCTATAGCTGATATAATGGTAGAGAAATTATCGTCTGCCAGGATCATATCCGACGCATTTTTGGCCACATCCGTTCCCGTTATGCCCATTGCCACCCCGATGTCCGCAGCATTCAGCGAGGGAGCATCATTCACGCCGTCACCCGTCATGGAAACAACATTGGCGTTCGATTGAAAAGCTTTCACAATATTTACTTTGTGTTCGGGCGATACCCTGGCAAACACCCTGTATTTATTTACCTGCGCCACCAGATCATCCATTGACAGCCTGTTCAGATCCGCACCCGATATAGCCTGCCGGCTGTCCTGCGCTATCCCCAGCTCCCGGGCAATGGCTACGGCGGTGTTCTTGTGATCGCCGGTGATCATTACCGTTTCAATACCGGCAGCCCTTGCAAGCCGGATGGAATCTTTTACTTCTTCCCTGGGCGGATCCATCATTCCTACCAGTCCTATCATGATCAGGTCCTCTTCAAACTGACCCTTATCAATATGATTATCCACGGGCTTATACGCTGCAGCCAAAGTACGCAAAGCATCATCCGACATCTGGCTGACCGCTTCCATCAACAGATGCCGGTGGGTATCTGTCAACGGAACCATGTTTCCCTGCTCAACGATATACCTGCATTTCAGTATCAGGCTGTCTGCCGCACCCTTGGTATATACTACCAGTGACCCGCCGTCTTTCTGCAGCGTGGACATCATTTTCCGGTTGCTGTCAAAAGCCAGCTCATCCATCCTGGACTGGGTCCGGTGTATTTCTTTTCTATCGAAACCAAGATCATCGGCCCATAGCAGCAAAGCAATTTCTGTAGGGTCGCCTGTAGCATTTTCTCCTTCCAGCGTAGCGTCGGAGTTAAGCACCATTGCTTTTACCAGCAGGGCAGCCTCTTCAGAAACAGGTGTGGTATTTTTAATTTCTTTTGTTCCGTCGGTATACGTAAAATAAGCTGTTACCGTCATTTTGTTTTGCGTAAGCGTCCCGGTCTTGTCTGAACAGACAATATTGACTGAGCCGAGTGTTTCTACCGCAGGTAATTTCTTAATAATAGCATTTTGTTTTGCCATCCTGGTAACACCAATAGAGAGCACGATCGCTACAATAGCCGCCAGCCCTTCTGGAATAGAGGCAACCGCCAGCGAAACAGCCGTAAGGAACATGTCTGCAACATCCCTGCCCTGCAGGTAACCGATGCCGAACATCACCACACATATCACCACTGCTATTTTTCCGAGCGCCTTGCCAAGTTCCGCCAGCTTTTTTTCAAGGGGTGTGGTCGTAACTTCTTCTTCGCTGATGATGGTAGCAATTTTTCCGACTTCAGTCTGGTGCGCTACTGCCACTACCACTCCTGCGCCTCTCCCATAGGTTACCAGGGTAGACATATAGGCCATGTTCAAACGATCGCCGATAGCGGCATCCTTATCTGCAAGAATGAGAGCGGCATCCTTATCCACCGCTACAGACTCTCCCGTCAATGCCGATTCATCAATCTTCAGGTTAGCGGATTCTATCAGCCGAAGATCGGCCGGCACATAACGACCGGCATCCAGTATAACGATATCTCCCGGCACCAGGTTTTCCGACGGAACTTCCAGCTGTTTTCCTTCTCTCTTAACGAGCGCTCTCGGAGAAGCGAGTTTCTTCAGGGCTTCAATAGCGCTGTCTGCCCGCATCTCCTGGATCAGTCCTAAAACAGCGTTCAGTATTACCACGGCGAGTATAATGATGCCATCAATGTATTCACTCATTAAAAAAGTGACTGCCACAGCGCCCAGCAATACGTAAATCAGCGGATCGTTGAGGTGACTGAAAAAAGCCGCCATCAATGATTTCTTTTGCTGTCTGCTCAGTGTATTGGGTCCGTACTGCGCCAAACGTTGTCCTGCGTCTCCATTGCTTAACCCGTTCTCACTGCTGTTGGTGAGGTTCAGTGTTTCTTCTGCCGTCTTTAAATACCATCCGGTTGTCATCATGAAATAAAATATTTCCGGTTTTATCCGTCAAGGTCATTGTATAAGCTGATTAAAAAAGAAACACTGAATTCAGATATATAAATGACCTTACCTAATTTTACAATTGCAAGGCAAACAAGCAAATCTTTTCTTTAATACACAAAAGTGGACCCTTATATACTGTTCCTGCTCGGTTTAATCATCATTACCATTGGTGCTGAGATACTCCTCAGGGGTGCGTCCCGTATCGCCTCCCTCCTGGGCATACGTCCCATTATCATAGGCATGACGGTTGTCAGCATAGGTACCAGCTTACCAGAACTGGCTGTAGGTATCGCCGCTATACACGATGATGCGGCAGATATGGCTATCGGCAATATAGCAGGCACCAATTTAGTAAATATATTGCTGATATTGGGACTTAGCGCAGCTATTCGTCCGCTGCCGCTGCAATTGAAGTCTATCAGGATGGAGTTGTTTGTAATGGTATTATCTGCCATCCTCCTGTTCCTGTTATGCCTTGATGGCGTGTTATCCTACCTGGAAGGTGTCATGATGCTGGCAATAGGTGTGGTGTATATCTATATCATCATCCGCAACAGCAAAAAGGAATCTCCACCCATGCAAAAAGAGTTCCAGGAAGCATATGAACCCAGTACACCGTTGGAGAAAAAAAACTGGGGTACCTGGATCATAAACATCATTTTTTTATCAGGCGGTATTGCCGCCACCATATGGGGAGCAGACCTGCTGGTAGGCGGCGCCTCTTCTATTGCAAGGGAATTAGGCTGGTCGGATGCTGTTATCGGGCTTACCATTGTTGCGATCGGCACTTCCGCGCCGGAGCTGGTGACCACCATTGTGGCAACCTTAAAAGACAGTCGCGATATAGCAGTAGGTAACCTCCTCGGCAGCAGCATTACCAACATACTGTTCATCCTCGGCGCTACCTGTCTTTTTGCTCCGCAAGGCCTGTCGGTAGACAGGAATATATTGTGGTTTGACCTTCCTCTGGCGGCACTGGTGGCGCTGGTATGTTACCCTGTATTCCGAAGCGACCAGATGGTAAGCCGTAAGGAAGGTATTGCATTTGTGCTGAGCTATTTTGTGTACCTGGCTGTAATTATCCTATACAGGAGCTGACATCAATGGATATAGCCAGGCGTATAGAATAACTCATTATTCCTTCGCTATTCATTAAATTGCGGTTATATTATACAGTAAGGTTATTCATGAAAACTTTAATACTGCTGCTGCTCATATCAGGATCTGTCAGCGGATTTGCACAAAAACGGATCCGCGACGAAGGCGTAATGATAGGTGTGTTACCAACAGGCAGCTTGAATGCGATTACTGATGTGCCGGGGGTAAAAGTAGGACATACAACTTTAATACAAAGCAGCGCTGTTCGTACCGGGGTTACCGCCATCCTGCCACACGATGGCAATCTTTTCCAGGATAAGGTTCCGGCAGCTGTATATGTGGGTAACGGTTTCGGCAAGCTTGCCGGCAGCACACAGGTATCAGAGCTCGGCAATCTGGAGTCTCCGGTGATCCTGACCAATACACTCAGTGTCGCGGCGGGTGTTGAAGCCGTAATAGAACATACCCTGACGCAGAAAGGAAACGAGTCGGTGTTATCCGTAAATGCCCTGGTGGGTGAAACCAATGACGGTTACCTAAACGATATCAGGGGACTGCATATAAAAAAGAAACATGTGCTGGAAACGATACAATCTGCTTCCGGCGGAAAGGTAGCGGAAGGAAACGTAGGCGCCGGTACCGGCACTACCTGCTTCGGCTTCAAAGGTGGGATCGGAACATCCTCCCGCAAGCTGCCTGCATCCGAAGGCGGTTATACAGTCGGAGTATTGGTGCAGACGAACTTCGGTGGTGTGCTGCAGATCAATGGCGTGCCTGTGGGAAAGAAGATGGGGAAATACTTTTTGAGCGACCGGCTGCAGGATAAAGCAGACGGCTCCTGTATGATAGTGGTGGCAACCGACGCACCGCTGGATGCCAGGAACCTGGAACGGCTGGCAAAAAGGGCTTTTATGGGACTGGCCAAAACCGGAGGCATAGCCGCTAACGGCAGCGGGGATTATGTGGTTGCTTTTTCTACCGCCACAGGCGTACGTATTCAACACCAGGCTGCAAAACCAACTTATACTACTACCCTTTTGCGCAACGACCACGTTTCCGCCTTATTTATGGCGGCGATCGAAGCAACGGAAGAAGCTGTTATTAACTCCTTATGGGCAGCGGAAACCATGACAGGAAAGGACGGTAATACTGCAATGAAATTACCACAGGAAGAGGTGCTGCAGATAATGAAACAATACAAGGCTATCGACAAATGATGTACAGCTTTCTAAATGGTGAATTCCTGCCGGCAGACAAAACATTCCTGCATGTCAGTGATCTTTCCGTGCAACGCGGTTACGGCGTTTTTGATTTTTTTAAAGTAGTCGATGGAAGAATTCCTTTTTTTGATGACTATATCAACCGATTCTATTATTCCGCGGCACAGATGTTTCTCCCGGTACCTCTTTCAACAGAAGAATTGAAGGAGGTTGTACTATCATTGCTGGAACGGAATGGAATGGCGGATGCCGGTATCAAGCTGCTGTTGACCGGCGGGTATGCAGGGGATGGCTATTCTATCAGCCAGCCTAACCTGGTCATTACACAGCATCATCTGCCGGTTGTTCCAGGCAGCCTCATAGAGGAAGGTGTGAAAATAATTACGCATGCGTTTTGCCGTGAGCTGCCCCAGGTCAAGTCCATCAACTATGTAACCGGCATCCGGCTGCAGCAAAAAGTCAGGGAAGCACAGGCCTACGATGTTTTATACCACCTGGATGGCGTATTAAGCGAGTTTCCCCGTTGTAATATATTCATTGTCAGGAAAACGGGAGAAGTGGTCACCCCCGGCTCCAACGTCCTGGAAGGCATCACACGTAAGCAGGTGCTGGCGCTGGATGGTATCATCAGCATCAAAACCGGGCTGGTAACCATGCAGGATTTGCTGGAAGCAAGAGAAGCTTTTCTCACGAGCACGACCAAACGTATTCTTCCTATTGTGTCAGTAGATGACAACAACATTATTGGTACCGGCAAACCAGGCGCTGTTACCATCAGCTTGCTGGAGCAGCTAAAAGCAAGGGAACAGAGCGGATCCAAATAACGATTGTCTCCATTTCATATAACATGGAGCCCGGCATCGTTGTTATTATTACCATGTTCTTCGCGGGTATTGCCTGTACCACCCGGTGCTATAACTTCTCGGCTATATGTTCCGGCAGGATATAACCTTCATCCAACTCTATCACCTGCAAATTCCTGAACTCGATCCGGGCGCCTTCCGCTTCCAGGCATAAGTAGCCTTTGCGTCGTGAAGATTCACGGATACCATTTACATATTTTCCGTTGACAGACAACTTGATCGTGCCATCCACACATACCACCGTGTATGTATTCCACTCCCCCACGCCCAGGCACCTGTTCTCTATAGACTTGCTTCTTTCACCCCGTGGATGATCAGGTATGGTCCTGGTTTTACCCGCCCCGAACAGCTCACCGTGCACATAAGCGATCGGTGGTGTTTCCCCATTCCGTTTGTTCTGGTTTACCCAGTCGAGCTCCAGCATCTGTACTTCCACCCCGCTTGGCAGCCTGTTATGATCTTCCGGTTGGGCATCGCACCAAACAAATATCCCTGAATTGCCTCCTTTTTCCATATGCCTCCATTGTACGTGCATGATAAAATTCTGGTACATCCTTTCCGATCTTACAACACCGATCGGCCAGCCTTTTCCCACCAGTGTATCGCCTTTTTTGTACCATGTGGTATCGGTGGTATTTACGTCTACCCATCGCAAAGGCTGCACGGCGTCCTCTCCCCCGATCAGCTTTTCAAAGCTTTTTCTTTCTCCAAATTCAAAAAGTATTTTCTGGCCGAAACCCGGCATACATACAGCAAGGTTAAAAATAACAAAAGCATGTTTCAGGAATTTCATTCTATTGATTTAATCATGCAAAACATAATGACAGGACAAATCTACAACCCTTTGCTGTATTCTTCTCGAGGCTTATTACGTCCCCGTCTCCCTGAGTACACCATCAGCGCAAGTCAAACGCTTTCACTGATACATTCAATCCGTATCTAACGGCACGTGAGAACACGGCCGGGGTAACGAGCCGCCTGGTTGCGTGTCTCCTCGCAACCTCACCCTGGATATTTGGCATACAT
>CAKSVK010000025.1 GCA_934502905.1 uncultured Chitinophagaceae bacterium | reverse complement strand
ATCCGGGGCCGCTTATTTCTTTTTTTGAATGGTTTCTTTTTCATATTGTTCCAGCTTTTCCTGCAACATGATGAGCTTTTTTTCAAGCATCTTTATCTTTTTGTCCTTGGCTTCTATTACACTTCGCTTCACTTCTATGATCTCGTTGCCATTTGCCTGCAAATGCACCACACCCCTTACATTTACGCCAAGCCTTAAAATCTCCTGCAGGAACTCTTCAGGAATATTGTCAAAAGAAGGCAGGCCAAAGAACTCCTTTAGTTTCTCAGAGTCTTCGTATTTGGGCAGGCTGACGCCGGTTTCCCACTTTTGCAGCCTGTACTGGTTGACGGAAATGATCTCAGAAAGTCTTTTTACGCTGTATTTGTAGTGTTTTCTATATGCCCTCAAAAATTCTCCTAACCTCATAGTTTGTATTATTTAGCAAAAAGGATAAATTTTTAAGAATTTTTTCTAAATTGTGATAACAACCACCTGCTATTGCCAATGGTAAACAGGTGGTAAATATATGGTAAACAAATGGTAAATATAGTTAATAATGAGAAACACAAAATCTCCTCTCATCCATATTTCGGGCGAACTCCTTAAAGAATGGAACAGGCGCCAGTTGTACGGGGATGTAAAAAAGCTTACAGATTATACTGGCTTCTCAAAACCGGTCATTATTCGTGCGCTGAGAAAAGGTGAAGCCAGGCCCGAGGTCATTTTTAAAATATCCCAGTTTTTTGCCCAGCGCGATCTTTCTACCGATGATATAAGTAAGCAGGCGCTGGAAATATTGAAATGATACAGGTGCACATTCCGTTATTCTTTCGAAACATACCGAAAGCAGGACGTTGTAACCAATGCCAGTCACTGAACGATTGATAACCTCCTTCCGGCATGGAAAGCAACTACCCGGACCTGAGACGCTGCCTGCTGCCGGTAACCATCTGTTTTTTTAATAATTTGATCTTCACTTGTTTATGCGCCGGATAGTGATAAGATGGTGGATCACCTGACACGGGCTATTGTTTTCGTAAGAGCGTCATTGCCCTGCCAAATCATATTTTACCCGGATTTTTATTAAAAAATCTGCTTGATTTTTTCTAAAGTAAAGTAGTTTTACACCCCGGAAATACCAGGATCGGTCTTTATTACGGTTGTACAATCAAGGATTCTGTAGCATTATTCTTGACCTAAATATCCGGTGCAATTAAAAAATTTTTTGCTTTATCCGGTTTTTTTGTACTTTTATTCGCTTGTCTGCCATGTGGATTTAAAAATATTCAGATTTTTCCATTTTTATTGATTTTTTATTAAACCTCCCGATTTATGGATAGCAAAGGCTTGTATAGAGAGGAGTTTGAGCGTGATGCCTGTGGTGTAGGATTTGTTGCCAGCATTAAAGGAAATAAATCCCACCAGATCATCTCCGACGCGTTGACGGTGCTTGAGAATATGGAACACCGCGGCGCCGTTGGCTCCGAAAAAAATACCGGGGATGGCGCCGGTATTATGATCCAGATACCACATGAGTTCTTTTTTGCCGAATGTGTAAAGTTGGGAGTTCATTTGCCTGCCTTCGGGCGATACGGTGTTGGCGTATTGTTCTTCCCGAAAGAAGTGCGGCTGCGCGAAGAATGCAGGGAAATTTTTGCGGCAGCGGCGGAACGGCTGGGTCTTGAAATTCTTGCCTACCGGGGAGTGCCGGTTGATACCAGCGAGATCGGTCCCACTGCATTGTCTGTAGAACCTGAAATGGAGCATGTGTTTATTGCCTGCCCGGATCATATCCAGGATTCCGAAGACTTTGAAAGAAAATTATTTGTGCTGCGTAATTATGTTACTCACACTGTAAACAGCACTGTTAAGAAAGATAATATCGGTTTTTATATTCCTTCCCTTTCCTCCAGGACTGTTATTTATAAGGGGCAATTGACCAGCAAACAGGTTCGTAATTATTACAGCGATCTTACCAATAAAAGAGTGGTAAGCGCATTCGGGCTGGTACACTCCCGCTTTGCTACCAATACTTTTCCTTCGTGGAAGCTGGCACAACCTTTCCGCTTTATTGCGCACAATGGTGAGATCAATACGTTGCAGGGAAACCTGAACTGGCTGAAGACAAGCGAAAGAGGTTTTTCTTCTCCTCATTTTACCAAAGAGGAGATGGATATGTTATTGCCGATCATCATGCCGGGTTCTTCGGATTCTGCCTGCCTGGATAATATGGTAGAACTGTTGACATTGTCCGGCCGTTCGTTGCCGCACGTGATGATGATGCTGATCCCGGAAGCATGGGATGGCAATGATAAAATGGATCCCGTTAAAAAGGCTTTTTACGAATACCATGCTGCTGTGATGGAACCCTGGGATGGTCCGGCTTCCATTTCATTTACGGATGGAAAAATAATTGGCGCCACACTGGACAGGAACGGTCTTCGCCCTTCCCGTTTTTGTGTGACCCATGATGACAGGGTGATCATGGCGTCGGAGACCGGTGCATTGCCGGTAGACCCCAGGATCGTGAAGAGTTATGGACGTTTGCAACCCGGTAAGATGTTTGTGGTGGATATGGAGCAGGGGCGCATTATCAGTGATGAAGAGCTGAAGCAGGATATCTGCTCGCGCAAGCCATATGCAGATTGGTTGAACCAGCATAAAATACGTATGGAGGAGCTGGATGCACCCCGCGTAACTTTTACCCACCTTTCTGAAGAATCTGTATTCAAATACCAGAAAGCATTCGGGTATAGTACAGAAGATATTGAAACGCTGATAAAGCCCATGGCAATCGATGGAAAAGAGCCGGTGGGCTCTATGGGTACGGATGTTCCGTTGGCCGTATTGTCTGATCAGCCGCAACATATCAGCAGCTACTTTAAACAGCTGTTCGCACAGGTAACCAATCCGCCGATCGACCCTATCAGGGAACGATTGGTGATGAGCCTGGCTTCTTATGTGGGCAATAACGGCAACCTGCTGTCGGAAGATCCCCGCCATTGTCATGCAGTGGCCTTGCCGCAACCTATCCTTACCAGCACGGAGCTGGAGCGGTTGAGGAGTATTGATACCGGCATATTTCAGGCCAAAACGCTGCAGTGTTATTTCCGTTCCGATGGTAAACCCGGTTCATTGAAAGATGGCATTGACCGTTTATGCCGTTATGCAGTAGATGCTGCAGAAGATGGCTTCGAGGTGATTATCCTCTCTGACAGGGCCATCGACTCAGATCACGCTGCTATTCCTTCGCTGCTGGCAGTGTCTTCCGTACATCATCATCTTATCCGTAAAGGATTACGCGGTAAGGTAGGTATTGTGGTAGAAGCGGGCGATGCATGGGAGGTCCACCATTTTGCCTGCCTGATCGGGTTCGGCGCTACCGCCATCAACCCTTACCTGGCGCTGGCTACAGTTCGTACGATGAAGGCTACGGGTAGGTGGGAAACCGAGCAGGATTGGGAAACCCTGCGTAAGAATTATGTGAAAGCGGTTTGTGACGGTTTGCTGAAGGTATTTTCTAAAATGGGAATATCCACCCTGCAATCTTACCAGGGCGCACAGATATTTGAAATACTCGGGTTAAATAAAGAAGTGGTAAACAAATGTTTCACCGGGGCCGTAAGTCGTATTGAAGGGCTCGGACTGGATGAGCTGGCGAAGGAAGCGCTGGCCAAACATGTGCTGGCATTTAACCCTAAAAATATTCCGGTTGACCGCCTGGCAGTAGGGGGGGTATACCAGTGGAAACGGAAAGGAGAGCAACACCTTTTTAATCCTCAAACCATACACCTGCTGCAGTTTGCTACCAAAATGAATGATTACAATACTTTTAAAAAGTATAGTAAAGCTGTAAATGACCAGGGGGAAAAAGCCTGTACGCTCAGGAGCCTGTTTGAATTCAAAAGGAACAGGCCTTCTATCTCCATTGATGAGGTAGAGCCTGCTGAAAATATTTATAAACGTTTTGCCACGGGGGCCATGTCCTTCGGGTCTATATCCTGGGAAGCGCATACCACCCTGGCCATTGCTATGAACCGGCTGGGTGCCAAAAGCAATACCGGTGAAGGCGGAGAGGATGAAAAACGTTATGAAAGATTGCCGAATGGCGACTCGATGCGCTCTGCTATCAAACAGGTAGCATCTGCACGTTTTGGCGTCACCAGCCAGTACCTCACAGAGGCGGACGAGCTGCAGATCAAAATGGCACAGGGTGCCAAGCCGGGAGAAGGCGGTCAGCTGCCGGGTGACAAAGTGGATGACTGGATCGGCAGGGTTCGGCATTCCACTCCGGGAGTAGGGCTGATATCTCCGCCGCCACACCACGATATTTATTCTATCGAAGACCTGGCGCAACTGATATATGATCTCAAAAATGCGAACCGGGCGGCCCGTATCAACGTAAAGCTGGTATCGAAAGCCGGAGTTGGTACCATTGCTGCCGGGGTGGCCAAAGCCAAGGCAGATGTGGTGTTGATCGCAGGCTTTGACGGAGGCACCGGTGCTTCGCCGATAAGTTCCATCAAACATGCAGGATTGCCATGGGAGCTGGGGCTTGCGGAAAGCCACCAGACGCTGGTAAAAAATAAACTGAGAAGCCGTATCGTGTTGCAGGCGGACGGGCAGATGAAAACCGGGCGGGATATTGCCATTGCCACGTTATTGGGTGCGGAAGAATGGGGTGTTGCTACTGCGGCGTTGGTTGTGGAAGGTTGCATCATGATGCGCAAATGTCATATGAACACCTGCCCCGTGGGAGTGGCCACACAGGACCCTGAATTACGTAAACGGTTTACAGGCGATCCGGATCACGTGGTGAACTTCTTTAAGTTTATTACACAGGAGCTGCGTGAAATAATGGCCGAGCTGGGCTTCAGAACGATCACCGAAATGGTAGGTCAGGTAGATTGCCTGGAAAGGAGAGAAGGTATCCATCACTGGAAATACGGAAAGCTGGATCTGTCTCCTGTATTGTATAAAGAACCGGCTTCTGAATATACAGGCTTGTATAACCAGGACAGCCAGGATCACGAATTAGACCATGTGATAGACTGGAAGCTGCTGGAAGTAGCAAAACCTGCGCTTGAAAAGAAAGAAAGGATATACGGGGAATTTTCCATCAAAAATACCGATCGTACCGCCGGTACGATTCTCTCCAACGAGATCACTAAAATATATAAGTCCGCAGGTTTGCCGGATGATACCATCCACCTGAAATTTCACGGAACAGCGGGGCAAAGCTTCGGCGCTTTCAATACCAGGGGTGTAACCCTGGAGCTGGAGGGAGATGCGAATGATTACTTCGGAAAAGGTTTGAGCGGCGCCAGACTGATCATTTATCCGTCTAAGGAAGCCGGATTTGTGCCGGAGGAAAACAGCATCATCGGCAACGTGGCCTTCTACGGTGCTACTTCAGGTGAAGCATTTATCCGTGGTAAGGCCGGCGAGCGTTTCTGTGTGAGAAATTCCGGTGTGGTGGCTGTGGTAGAAGGAGTGGGAGATCATGGCTGTGAATATATGACCGGTGGCCGGGTGGTGATACTCGGCAGCACCGGCAGGAACTTTGCTGCCGGGATGAGTGGCGGTATCGCTTATATATATGATGTGAGCGGAAAGTTCGCAGAAAACTGTAACCGGGAAATGGTAGACCTGGATCCGGTGATCAACGGAGAAAGTGAAGAGCTGCATGACCTCATTACGAAACACTATGCATTTACCGGCAGCAGTGTGGCCAAATTTGTGCTGGATGATTTTGAGAACCAGTTACGCAACTTCGTGAAAGTGTACCCGAGAGATTACAAGCGGGTAATGATGAAAAAGAAACTCCAGGTGGAAGGTCAATAAACGGTTATAAGAAAAGATCATTTTTTAATTGTAAATGGGTGTAAGATAAACAATGGGAAAACCAACAGGATTTTTAGAGTTTACACGGGAGCTGCCCGGGAAAAAGAAAGTAGAGGAACGACTGAACAACTATAACGAATTTATGGAGCGCTTTCCGGAAGAAAAGCTTACCCGGCAGGCGTCCAGGTGTATGAATTGCGGTGTTCCGTTTTGCCATAGTGCCAGCGGGTGCCCCCTGGGGAATGTGATCCCGGAATTTAACGACGCCGTATACAGGAAAAGCTGGAAAGAAGCGTACGATATTTTAACCTCCACCAATAATTTCCCGGAATTTACCGGTCGTATTTGCCCCGCCCCTTGTGAAAGCGCCTGTGTGCTGGGGATCAACCAGCCGCCTGTTACCATTGAGGAAATAGAGAAGAATATCATAGAGATCGCATTTGAAAAAGGTTTTGTACAACCAAGGAAACCTAACCTCAGGACGGGTAAAAAGGTGGCGGTCATAGGTTCTGGTCCTGCAGGGCTTGCTGCTGCGGCACAATTAAATTATGCAGGACACCTGGTGACCGTATTTGAAAGAGATGATGCGGCAGGGGGATTATTGCGGTATGGCATACCCGATTTTAAGCTGGAGAAATGGGTGATCGATCGCCGGGTGGAGCTGATGGAAAAAGAAGGAGTGGAATTCCGGTATAATGCCAATGTGGGTGTAAATATAAGCATCAACGATATTCTGCGGGAATACAATGCCGTGGTGTTGAGCGGAGGGTCTACCAAGCCCCGTGATCTGCCTGTTCCGGGGCGTGATCTGAAAGGCGTATATTTTGCCATGCAGTTCCTGAAGCAGCAGAACAAGCGTAATGCCGGTAAGGATCCGCTGGCCAAGGCAAACATTGAAAGCAACATACTGCCGGAAGACGTACTGGCTACCGGAAAAAATGTAATTGTCATTGGTGGGGGCGATACGGGAAGCGACTGTGTGGGTACATCCAACCGTCATAAGGCAAAAACAGTTACACAGTTTGAGCTGATGCCTAAGCCACCGGAAGGAAGAACACCTTTTATGCCCTGGCCGACCTATCCAATGGTGCTGAAAACTTCCACTTCCCATGAAGAGGGCTGTTTACGGCATTGGGCGGTTGCCACCAAAGCGTTTGTTGGAGATGAAAACGGTAATCTTCGTGCATTGAAAGTAGTGGATCTGGAGTGGGCGCTTGCCAAAGACGGCCGGCCTGCACAGTTCATCGAGGTGGAAGGCAGTGAAAGAGAAATGCCCTGCGAGCTGGCATTACTGGCCATGGGCTTTGTGCATCCGCAACATGAAGGCATGCTGGATGAAATAGAGATCGAGTATGATGAGCGGGGTAATGTAAAGGCAACGGAAAGAGCTTACCAGACCAGTATTCCGAAAATATTCACGGCGGGGGATATGCGTCGTGGCCAGTCGCTGGTAGTATGGGCTATCAGTGAAGGAAGGGAATGTGCCCGCAAGGTAGATGAGTTTTTGATGGGCAGCTCGCTGCTGGAAACCAAAGACGCATCTTTGCTGTCGTTGTCAGTATAGAAAATATTTCCTGCTGATCAGCGCAGGTATCCCAGGAGATAATGCCCTTCTTGGAAAAGGGTATTCAAAAGTATTCATTGACCTCTTGCTGTTTTCCGCAGCGGTGTGTTATCCGGCCATCTGCTTTGCAACGACTGGCATTTTATAAGCGACATCCCGAAAATAACGGGTTATAAAAATAAAACCACCATTTACTAGATATTGTTATTACTCATTCGGGGTAATTATTAATATTACAGTGCATTTGTATTCCAACCAAAGGACATGATCAAAAGCAGGTATCTTCTGCAACGACAGGATTTTTCATTTCCCTTTTCTCCCTGTTAAAAACAGTATCCAGATAGTATTACCTGATCAGTAATACATGCCCTCTTATTCCTGACCTGGTAGGGTCTTATTCAGTAAAACATCTTATGCAGGTGCAGTATGAGTCGCTTCTGCATTCAATTATTAATATGTTTAATCACCGTTTATGGAAAAAATACTGGACGCGGTACTGACAGGTAGTCCCCCTGTACTCAAAGGTTATTCTTTTTTTACCGACGCTATGCAACAGATGGTGCGGCAACGTACTGCACTTATAAAAGACAATTGGACGAGTCTGGAGAAACTTGCCAATGCGGGACTGGGACAGGCTTATGCTGCCTACAGCGAGATATCCAGAAGCATCGGCATCCTGCCTTCGCAGGCGGAAGAAGCCAACCAGGCATTTCTTGCATTTTTAAAATTTCATGCCTCGAAAAAAGAAACCCGGCTGGAGTTTTTTATGGGAATGAAGCAGGAGTTGATGAAGAAAAACCCGGGTATCAGTGACGGCTGGTTAAAAGCTCTTGACGCTCTTTCAGAAGGTAAGGTGGCCAACAATGTCATACTGGATGAATTGAGGAAAGCTGTGACTGTGGAACCGGATATGGTCAATTCCGCCATGGAAGCAACGGTAGCGCAGGCATTGCGCAGTTTGATAGCGCTTACGCATGCGGGGTTCAATACACATTACAAAGCCGTGGCCAAATATCCCTTTGCAGCGCATGAAGGGATGCTCATCCCCGTGTTTAAAGCAGCGATAGATGAACAGGAAGCTGCATTCGAAAAGGCGATCAAAAACCTTCATATGGCTGTTGCGCATGGAGAGGATGCTGTTCCGGCGAGCTGTGAAGTTATCATGCGGCTTGCAGAGCAAAATATGCCTATGTTCGGAAGACTGCAGGCAACGTTGCGGCGGTACTTGGATACGCTTAAAAACACAGGACCCGGTAAGTATGCAGAGGATGCCGGAAAGTTGACCGCGAAAGCCGGAGATATTACGCGGCTGGCTTTTGCCGCCTATGCATCTGCTTATTATCTTTCATTGCAAAGCAGGAATGATGTGCAGGAAGACAGGATAAAAGAAGTATTGAAGAAACAGAAATACAGTGCTGCATTCCCCGAAGGGAAATACTACAAAATAGCCAAAATAACTGCTGCTAAAAAAGGAGATGATGTACAGACGGGAGGATTTGTTGAAACAATCAATACGCGGCGGGAAGGCAGCAGCGACAAGCTTATTTCAAAAGTGACATTATCCGATCCGGGAGGCGACGCAAAGGTAGATGCCACCGGTATTTTCGTACATTTCAGGCATGTGGGCTTACAGGAGGGCGCTTATTGTATACTGAATGGCAGTTGGCAACCGGCATCTGCGCTAAATAATAACCAGCCGGCAATTGAAATTGATAAATTGTCCATCAATGTATTGGCGAAAGGAAGCTGGAAGCTGGCTTTCCTGGATCTCTCGGATAAATTTTTTGACCGTTGGCCGGGAGGGCTGAATGTTTCTTATGGCCTTTCCCCGCATATTTCCAGGTTTAAAGCCGGGAATGAATCAAAAATACTCGGGGCAGGAGAGCTGATTTTTAAACCATTTATTCGTTAACCAAAAAATATACAATTATGGCACACGATCCAGGGCCATGCGGTCCGCAATTTGAAGATTGGGAAGATGCTTATGATGACTGGCAGGATGCTGATGCGGCTGCCGATAAAGCCATAAAAAACGTTGGTGTCAGTACAGGTATAGCGGTTGCCGGCTGTATATTGTTGCCCCTGGTCGGCTGCATTTTAGGGGGTGCCAACGCTTTAAACAATGATTACGATTCCATTCAGGCTTCTTTAGCACGGAACGAAGCTTATGCAGATCTGCAAAAAGCGAAAAAGGATTACAAAGATTGCGTTAACAACCACAAGGAGTATTATGGCCCGCAGTAAAGAAAACAGTCACCTGCTGATGTTGTTGTGTCATTACGACTGCTACAGGCAACAATGATCGTTTATGATAATTCCACGAAAATCGGTCCATCGTTTTGTTTTTGTGAGTAACATAAAAGACCCCCTGGCGGGACAAATTAATCCGAGCCCGGGATTGATGGAAGCATTTCTGCTATCGGAAACTTACTCTACGCCGTCCACGCTGTTGCTGGCAAAAAACGCGAAAGCAAACGGGAGTTTAATGATAAGCGATAACGGTAACTTTTCCAGGATGAAGTCCATGGCTGCAAAGTTCCAGGCGGAGGGAAACAAGCTGCTTGCAGTGGCGCTGAAAGAAACCCGTCAGAAAGGGGCGCCTGGTCGTAATACCCTGCACCAACGTAACAGGCTTTTCCGGGAGATAACCGGACATGTACAAAAGAACCAGGGTATCCTGGATATGACGAGACTGATAGGAAGACAATTGCAATGCAACCCTGATTACCTGATCGGACTGGAAGATTTTGTGATACCTGTATTACACCTGTGTAATGTTTTGCATCCTGTGTATAACGCGGCTCCTTCTGAAATAAGAATGTTTCAAAAAAATACACAAAAGATGTATGCCCGGCAATTGAAGGGGGACTACGGCTACAAAAAAGAATTGGAAGACAAGGCGGTTTTTTTGGTATATCATGCGTGCAATTATGCAACCGCAAAACAGGCGGCAGCTTTAAACAGAAAGACAGTGGCAGACGGAATTGCCATTAGCTTTGGTGCGACACTGGCGAGCCGGAGCTTTGTTGATTTTATTAAAATAGACCGGAAGACATACCGCTTTGACGAATCCCTGCCGGAATCCTATCTTCTTTCTGTAGCCCTTGTGCTCGGTGCCCATAAAGGAGATACCCGGAAATTGCCTGTGCATATTCTGGGGTTGGGCACTCCTATACTGATCGTATTAGTTGCAGCTCTGTTATGTGATTCAGTAGCAATCTCTATAGATTCTACGGCTACTTTCAAAGATGCGGATGATGGGAACGTTTATGGCTCCCGGGATGCTTTTCTTAAAATGGATATGTATAAGCTGGCAGCTTATGCGCTTGTTAATGATGATCCTTATCAAAGCGCTTCGCCCTGGTTTATGTGGTTCGAGTCCCAATTTCCATCTAACTGGAAGGGATTGAAAGCAAGGCTGGATGTTCAGCGGGAGGATGCGGTAAGTTCCCTTGCGGAAAAATTAAAGGCTCAGCCGGCGCTCCTGGAAGAGTTTATTCCTTTTTTTTCGCCTATGCGGAAGGGAAACGATGAGTTTATCAGGAAGGTGCGTTTGGCCAGGGCAGGTTGCAATTTCTGGGTCTTAAAAAAGATCTGTGCAGAGGTAAGAAAAAGGAAAAATAATAAAACGGTGTTGTTTAACTGGGTGGAAAGGGAAGTAGTGCGTTATGAAAGATCTGCAAGTCCGAAATGGGCATCTGCCGTTTGGGCATGTTTCCGGATAATCAAAGAAACGAATGGGGTGTAGCTCAAATAGCGACCTGCAAATTTAGCTTTCTTCCGACATCGCAACAGGGTAAATGTCGTTAATCGCTTACCCCATCGGGTTACAGCTCTACTGTGATCACTGAACCGGAACATCCCAGTTTCCGTAACGTCGCCTGTAAAGTATGCACCATCTCGTCCGGACCACAGATATAAAACTGCTGATTGAAGTCCCTGATTTTATCTGTCAGATAAGCTTCGTCTATCCGGTGATGTTCGTAGCCGGCTGTTTTTTCTTTTGTTAATGTATTGATGAAATTACTGCCCAGCATTTTTGTGAATTCATCTTTAAGGATAATGTCTGCGACGGTTTTGTTGGAGAACAGCAGCTTGTTGTTGCCGATCTTTTCATCCTGGTATAATTGCCGGAAAATGGCAATAAAAGGTGTGATGCCCGCTCCGCCGGCGATGAACGTACCCTCACCCCTATACCGGATAGCACCCCATACATCGTGCAGGATCAGCTCATCGCCGGGACGCAGCAGATCCAGTTGCCTTGTAACGCCATTCCGTTCCCTGTATATCTTGATCGTGAATTCCAGGTGATCCCATCCGTTAAGCGAGGTAAACGTGAACGGATTACGTTTTGTTTGCCAATCTTCTTTGTTGATGCTGATCTCTGTGGCTTGTCCCGGAATAAAGGAATACCCTTTGGGTTTGCTCACCCTGAAGCATTTAACATCATGGGTGACCTGCTCTACGGAAAGGATGTCGACAACATGTTTTTCTTCCATGTCTTTTGGTTTATGATAAAGAAAAGATAGGCGACGGTCAATGCTAATTTACCCAAATAAAAGCACTTTGCCATCCCCATGCCGGAGACATGCTGCTTTCACAATATTACGACCTGCAAATTTTCAGGCTGATTCATCGTACTTCCAGGTTCATTCCCCTTCTTTTACAAAAAGCGAGACGGAGCCGGAGAGAGAGACGATTGCGGAAAGTATATAAAAGCATATGCTGAGCGATACGGACAGGTCCTTGTCAAGTCCCAGTGTAGCGGCGCCATACATGATCGCCATCTCGCGGGCACCCAGACCGCCAATAGTGAACGGAAAGAGCGTGGACAGCGCCGACAGCAGGAAAATGACGAGATAGGGGAGGAAATTTTCGTGATGTCCCAGCGCCAGTAGTATAAAAAATGCACAGCCAACCTGTATGCTTTGTGTAAGCAGGCCCAGGGCGTGGGCGCTAAAAAAACGCTGTGTATGGGTTGGAAAAAAACGATGCATTACAAAATAGTATATAATGGTACCGGCAAAATAAGCAACAGCTATGTACAGGGTATACTCCTGGAAGATATTGACAAACAGGGACATGACCACACACAGGAACCCCAGCGCCCATAACCCGCTCAGTCGGTCGAAGAACAGGGCGCCGAAGATAATTTTAGGCTTTTCCTTATACTTACGGTTGAGCGCGATGATCTTATAACCATCTCCGCCGATGCCTCCCGGAAGAAACAGGTTATAAAAGAGTCCCTGCGCATACAAATGCAGGTTATACTTTACCGATACCGGCAGCTTGATATTTTTGAAAAAACCCAGCAGCCGGTAAGAGCCTGTGACCTGTGATAGTACCAGCAATATTATGGCGGCCACGAGGTAACCCGGTACAACATTACGCAGGATGCCGGAAATAACTTTCAGGTCGATATTGTTATATACGATATACAGCCCCAGGGAAGTAAAAAGCAGCTTCAGCAGCAGCTTGACAATATTCCAGCCTTTTTTCTTATCCATTGCAATTGATGTCGGCAGGTAATGAAGTTAAGGGTGCTGGCTGTTTCCTTTTAGTATATTATGCCCCAGCTTATCACGTTTGGTGGTCAGGTACCTTTCGTTGTGGGGATTGGGATGTATCTGGATGGGTACATTGTCCACGATATTGAGTCCGTATGCCTCCAGTCCGACCCGCTTACGTGGATTGTTACTGATAAGTTTCATATTGTTGACACCCAGGTGACGCAGTATCTGTGCGCCGACACCATAATCCCTTTCATCCATTTTAAAGCCCAGGTGCAGGTTGGCTTCCACGGTATCCATGCCTTCTTCCTGCAGCTTGTATGCCTTCAACTTATTCACCAGGCCAATGCCCCTTCCTTCCTGATTCATATACAGTACCACGCCCTTGCCTTCTTTTTCCACCATCTGCATGGCGGCATGCAACTGCTCGCCGCAATCGCAGCGCAGGGAGCCCAGGATATCGCCGGTGAAGCAGGAGGAGTGAACGCGTACGAGAACGGGCTCATCCTTTTCCCATTCTCCTTTTATAAGGGCCATATGTTCACCACTGGAAGGATTATTTCTTTCCCTGAAGATCACGAGCTTAAAATGTCCGTAGTTCGTAGGCATATCCACCCGTACAATCTCTTCGATCAGTGAGTCTGCTTTTAAGCGGTATTCAATCAGGTCGCGAATGCTGATGATCTTCAGATCGAACTTTTTGGCGATCTCCACCAGTTCCGGCAGCCGCGCCATAGTGCCGTCATCGTTCATTATTTCTACCAATACCCCGCCATGCGGTGCCGGGAACCCCGCCAGGCGGGACAGGTCGATAGCCGCTTCAGTATGCCCGCTTCTTCTGAGCACACCGCCGGTTTTGGCTTTCAGCGGAAATATATGACCGGGCCGGCCCAGATCCTCCGGCCGGGTTTCGGAATTAATCAGCGCTTGTATGGTTTTGGACCGGTCGTGGGCGGAAACGCCCGTTGTACAGCCGTGTCCCAACAGGTCCACAGAAACCGTAAACGGGGTTTCGTGGAGGGATGTATTGCTGCTGACCATCAGGTCCAGGTTCAGCTCTTTGCATCTTTCTTCTGTAAGTGGCGCACAAACCAGTCCCCGCCCGTGTTTTACCATAAAATTGATCACTTCAGGCGTAGCATTCTGAGCAGCGGTAATAAAATCTCCCTCATTCTCGCGGTCTTCGTCATCTACCACTATTACCAGCTTCCCCTTTCTGATATCTTCAATAGCGCTCTCTATGGAGTTGAACATGAATTTTTTTTTGCAAAGTTATGAAAGTCTCAAGACACAGGTTGCAAGTCGCAGGTGATGCCGTTTACACCTGTGACCTGCACCCGTTCTCCTGCTGCACGGGAACATATATTTATTTTTCCTATGTGCCTAAAATCATAATAATATGTTAATGCGAAGGGGCTGTATTTAGTAGATATTGGTTTTTCTTTGCACTTGAGAAAACAAAATATCTGCTATGAAAGTAATTATCAAAATTTTCATTACTGCAATTGTTACAATTGCATTTAGTTACGGGCATGCACAGGTAACTACGAGTGGTATTAATGGTACGGTACTGGATTCTTCCGGCACTTTCCTGGAAGGGGCAACCATTACGGCTATGCACCTGCCTTCGGGAACGATGTACACGACAATATCCGGTAAGAGTGGGTTTTTCAATATTGCCAACGCAAGAGTAGGTGGTCCTTATGAAGTAAAAATAGAGTATGTAGGTTTTACACCTGTTATACTGGACAATATCACGCTGGTGTTGGGCGAACCTTATAATGTTAATGCCGTGTTGGGGGTGGATGTCAAGAGCCTTTCCACATTGGTAATAACAGGCAGCCGGCGCAGGAATTCCATTGAAAAAACAGGTGCTTCCACCAACCTCAACAGCACCCAACTTTCCCAACTGCCAACCATCAGCCGCAGCATTACGGATTTTACAAGATTGACACCACAGTCGAACGGTAATTCTTTTGCAGGCAGGGATGGCCGTTATAACAACGTGCAGGTAGACGGCGCAAATTTCAATAACGGGTTTGGGTTAAACGATAACCCGCTTCCCGGCGGCGGTGGTCTGTCACTGGATGCCATAGAAGAGATACAGGTGAATATAGCGCCTTATGATGTAAGGCAGGGTGGGTTTACCGGGGCAGGCATCAATGCCGTGACCAGGAGCGGCACCAATACATTTTCCGGGTCGGCTTATTACTATTTCCGGCACCAGGGAATTGCGGGAAGCAAAATAAACGGTGACGAAGTAGAAAATCCCAAAGCGGCGAGTTATACAAAAGGTTTCCGCCTGGGAGGACCTATTATCAGGAATAAGCTGTTCTTTTTTATAAATGCCGAGCATATCGATAACTCAGGCGCATTGGGCGGAGCGGTGAACCTTTGGAGAGCTTCCGAGAACGGGGTAGCAGACCCGGATAACAATATTGCCCGCACCAAAAGAAGCGACCTGGAGGCAGTGCGCAACCATTTGATCGACCAATGGGGATACGATCCCGGCGCTTACGAGGGATACGCTACCGATACCAAGAACAAGACCCGGTCTTACCTGGCACGTATCGACTGGAACATCAGCAACAATCATAAGCTTGCCATACGGTACAACCAGGTAGATAACGATTATCCTACCCTGGTAAACAGTAATTCAGGCCCGCAGCCCAGGACCTCTTTTGATGCTGCTGCGAGGGTAAGCGCCCAGTCTATAGCCTTCGAAAAGACAATGTATTTCACAGCCAGCAAGGTAAGATCCGTAACCCTGGAGCTGAACAGCCGGTTGAACGCCCGGCTTTCCAACCAGTTCCTTGCAACCTATAGTAATATCTTCCAGGGAAGAACTACCAGGTCAAGTGAATTCCCGATGATAGATATCGGTGATGGAACAGGGTATCCGTCTTCTTTTGTAAACTATATGACGGCAGGATATGAACTGTTTTCTTATGCCAACGAAGTAAAGAACGAAAACTATAACTTCTTCAACAACCTGAGCTATGTGACCAATAAGCATAGCTTTACCTTTGGCGCCAGCTTTGAAATACAAAATTTTGCCAATGGTTATACCAGGATGGGAACCTCTTATTACCGGTATGCTACCGTGGAGGACTTTTTAAAAACAGGTACGCCTGATGAAGTAGCGCCGATCCAGTTTGGATTGACCTATCCCTATGCAGGGCAGGATCCGTATGCGAAAGTGCGTTACGGGCTGCCGGCAGTATATGTGCAGGATAAAATTTCCTTCACAAAAGATTTCAGTCTGACGCTGGGCCTGAGAGCAGAAGTGCCCTGGTTTATGGATAAGCTGCCGGTGAATGCAAATGTGGATACGCTTACATTGCAGGACCTGGACGGCAACCCGACGCACTATCCCTCCAAATGGCCGAAAACAAGGCTGATCGTTTCGCCAAGGGTCGGCTTCCGCTGGGATGTGGAAGGCGACAGGTCGCTTATTATACGCGGGGGTACCGGAATATTTTCCGGGCGGGTACCTTTTGTGTGGCTGACCAATATGCCTTCCAATTTAGGTGTGATCCAGAATACCGTAGAGCCGGGAGGATATAGTGCGTCCGCTCCATGGATCGGAGACATCCGCTTTAACCCCGACAAGTATCACTGGTCAGATAATCCCCCGGCAAGCGCTGCAGATGTATTTATAAAGTCTCCCAAAGACGGTATCCCTTCTACATTGGCGTTGGTATCGCCTGAGTTTAAAATGCCGCAGGTATGGAGAAGCAGCCTCGGGTTTGACAAGGTGGTCCCGGGTACCAATCTGACGCTGACCGCCGACCTTTTATTCACCAAAGATATCCAGGCAGTATATCAATATGGCGCCAACCGGAAAGCGGCAGCGCAGAAAATGAACTATGCCGGCGACGACAGGGACTTTTATCCTAACGCTGCCGCCTACACGTACAATAGTGCATTGGGTGGCAACTCGGGAAGTGTGCTGAGCAATACCAATAAAGGATATTCGATGAATCTTTCTGTCGGATTGAGCCTGCCCGCCAGAAAAGGACTGTTCGGCTCCCTGTTCTATAGTACCACGGTGGCAGGAGCTACCACGGATAACCTGGGTTCGAATGCAAGTTCGGCCTGGGGTAATACGCCAAACATTAACAGTCCGAACGACCTGCTGCTGTATTCCACTATTGATGCGTTGCCCAACAGGGTGGTGGGAAATATTTCATACAGGGTGGAATATCTCAAACACCTTGCTACTACTTTTTCGTTGTATTATAACGGCGCTAATTTCGGCAGGTATTCCTATACCTATAATGGAGATCTGAATGGTGATGGCATCGCTGCCGACCTGTTATATGTTCCGAACAGCGCGGATGAATTGAATTTTGCACCGATAGGTGGGAATACTCCTTTCACGGAAGCACAGCAAAAGGCTGCATTTGACGCGTTCATTGATAATGATAAGTATTTAAGCAAAAGAAGAGGCGACTATGTAGAAAGGAATGGCGCTTTGTTGCCCTGGCTGCACCGCTTCGATGTAAAAATCCTGCAGGATGTATTCACAAATATCGGAAAGCAGAAAAATACGCTGCAGTTGAGTCTGGATATTATCAACTTCGGCAATATGCTGAACTCCAAATGGGGTGTGCAGCAGCAGCTCATTTCGGGTGCAAACACCTTATTGAGAAAAGCAGGAACAACACCGGAAGGACAGCCGATTTTCACCATGAATACCGTGCAGGTAGGCGGACAAACCATACTGCCGACCACAGCCTTCAGGGATGTAACCACCACGACTACTACCTGGGCTATGCAGATCGGGTTACGCTATGTTTTTAATTAATACGCTCCTGCTTTTCAAAAATGGTCTGCCTGACGGGCAGACCATTTTTATTTTACCCTGATCCGTTATCGGTTTTATTAAAATGTCATCAATAACAAGTGGCTTGTGGGATACAAACCACGGCGTGCGGACCATTGTACCCTTTCAATGAACCCAATTTGCAGATGGTAAAGGTTGCGTGAAGACAGGCAATCGGGCGTCCTGGTATGTAGAGAGGTTTCGAAGAAGTAACAAAAAAAACCTAACAGGTTTTCAAAGCCCGTTAGGTTTTGGTCTTTAACAGGAAGACAAATCTTTTATTTAAAATCCCCGGCTTTTACAAAGCTCATTTTAGACGGATCGATGTATTTTTTGACAGCTGCATTTACCTGCGGTACAGTCAGGGTTTTTATCTTTTCGTCAATAGTATTGTCAAACGCCATTGTGCGTCCCAGGTACAGGTACGAGCTGAGCTTGGCGGCCAGCGACCTGTCATCTGTGCGGCTGTTTTCCCGGTATTGCAGGTATCCTTTCCGCGCATCATCCAGCTCCTGCTGTGTGATACCATCGTCCACTAGTTTTTTCAGCTCTTCCTTAAAGGCTGCAATCAGTTTGTCTTTGTTGTCGGGGTTATAGATCGCATAACCACCCAGGATGGTTTTATTGTCCAGGGTGCCTGGTTGCAGGAACGATCCAACGCCATAGGATAAGCCTTCTTTCTGCCGGATACGGGTGGCAAGTCTTGAGTTAAGGAAACCGTTGCCCAATATAAAGTCTGCCATCCTGAGCGCGGGATAATCCGGGTTGTCGTCTTTCATGTCTATTTCCTGCATGGTCAGCAGAATAGCATTTTTTTTATCCGGAGTTTTAAACTCCTTATCTTCCGCCGGGAAAGCGCTATAGGGATCCGCCACCCTCGTAAATGTATATTTAGACTTTTTAAACCCTGCGATCTCCTGTAACTTGGGTTTAACGGCATCGTCAAAATCGCCCACTACGGCTACGGTAGCGTTGCTTCCGTTATAAAATTCTTTATAGAAGGCTTTGACATCCTCCGGCTTTACGGCCTTGATGGCCGCCAGATCTTCTTCAAACGTATTAACATGTAAAATATGCCCTGCCGGGTATTTGTTGCCTATCCTGCTCAATTCCCTCTCTGCGATTGCTTCCGGCTCGCTTCGCTGCTGCTCAATAGCAGTTACCTGCTCATTTACTAAAATTTTGAATTCATTTTCAGGAAACGAGGGCTCCTGCAGTATTTCTTTCAGGAGATCCAGCACCTGCGGAAGATTTTGCTTTTGGGAAGTAACGTTGATGGATACTGCCTGTTTGGAGCTGTTTATGTTAATTGAACTTTGAAGCTTGTTCAGATAATCATTAATTTCCGCCATCGAACGTTTTTGCGTTCCGCGTTTTAACATGGCGGCAGTAAGGCTCGCCACCGTTGCCTTGCCCTGTAAGGTTTTTTCATCGCCCGTACGAAGGATCATTTGCAGGTTGACCGTGTTTCCGCGGGTGGCTTTTTTAAGCAGGAGTATTTTACCACCGCCTTTGGTACGGATAGTTTCACTGCGTTTGTCAATATTGGCGGTTGATGCATCAAAGTTTTCTCCCGCTGAAATGGCTGCCTCTCCTTTATAGTCTTTGAGTACCGCAGCCAGGTCAGGATTGCCGGGCATTGTAGCCCGTTTTGCGTCTGGTGTGGGAATAAAAACGCCATATGTGCGGTTAGATGCAACAAAATACTGGTCAACGATCCTGTTGACATCGGCTGCTGTTACCTTCTTCAGGTAGTCCCGGTATAAGAAACCGGTACGCCAGTCGCCCATGGCAATATATTCACTGAGCAGCGTGCCCACCTGCTCTGTATTGCGGTAGGTATTCTCATAATTGCTCAACAGTTTTGTCTTCGCCCGGCTTACTTCCTCTTCGGTCACAGGTCTCGATTTGAGTTCGTCCAATGTGGCAAAGAGCGTTTTTTTAGTATCGTCCAGCGACTTTTCTTTGAGTACATCTACATTGATATAGATAAAGCCAGGGTCGTGAAGACCAGCCGCCCAGGACCACAGGTCGCTGGCTTTTTCGGTTTTTATAAGGCTTTCATATAACCTCCCGGAAGGTTTATCCGTAAGCACTTCGTTGAGCACATCTACACTGGCATAATCGGGATGGGCGCCACCCGGGATATGATAGGCTATGCCGATTGCCTGCACTTCCCCTGCCCTGCGGAGCTCTACAAAACGTTCTCCATCCTGGGGTGGTTCCACGGTATAGGTGGGTTGTAAAACCCGTTCAGGTTTAGGAATATTACCAAAGTATTTGTTCACCAGCTCCAATGTTTTGGCCTCATCAATCCTGCCTGCTACCACCAGGGTGGCATTATCGGGCTGATAGTATTTTTTATAAAAAGCTTTCAGGTTTTCAATCGGGACCCTTTCTATATCTTCTTTGGAACCGATGGTAGATTTTCCATAGTTATGCCACAGGTAGGCCGATGATACTACCCGCTCCATCAGAACACTGGCGGGGTTATTTTCACCGCTCTCAAATTCGTTTCTTACCACGGAAAATTCGCTTGCGAGGTCTTTTGCATCGATGAAGGAATTGACCATCCTGTCTGATTCCAGGTCTAGGGCCCAGTTTAAATTTTCGTCGGTGGCGGAGAATGTTTCATAATAATTGGTCCGGTCGTACCAGGTGGTGCCGTTTGCGTTTGCACCATGATTGGTCAGCTCGGTAGGAATATCTTTGTGCCGGGTGGAACCCTTGAAGACCATATGCTCCAGCAGGTGCGCCATTCCCGTTTCGCCGTATCCTTCATGACGGCTGCCTACACGATAAGTGATGTTGACCGTGATCGTGGGTTTTGAATTATCCGGAAAAAGAAGGACCTGCAGGCCGTTCGCCAGCCTGTATTCTGTAATACCTTCTACGCTGGTGATCTTTTCAGGTGCAGATTGCGTATAGGCACCTGGTATTTGGGACAGCAAAAAAATGCCCAAAAATAACAGTCTGAACTTCATAAAGTGGGTGTTGTTTTAGATGGTGTAATAGGTAATGGTTTGTTTCCGTTTTTCTGCTATTATATCCGGGGTATATTCAATCTGTTCCAAAAATCAGGCTAGATTTTAAGTCACTCAATTTAATCCTTCCCTCATAGATCGCCTTGCCGATGATAACGCCTTTGCAGCCGGCTTCCTGTAACTTTTCGAGATCGCCTGGTTCGCTGACGCCACCGCTGGCAATAAAATGCAGGGCTGGAAACTCCGCAGTGATCTTTTTATACAGATCGGTCGCGGGTCCTTCCAGCTTGCCATCTTTGCTTACATCGGTGCAGAACAGTTGATGCACCCCATATCCCGTATATTTCCGGATAAAGTCATATACGCTGATATCGGTTGTTTCCAGCCAGCCGCCGATGGTAATTTTCTCATCTTTTACATCTGCCCCCAGTAAAAACTTATCGGTACCAAAAATCTTAAACCATTTAACCAGTTCTGCCTCGTTTTTTACCGCGATGCTGCCAACGGTTGCCAGGCTTGCCCCGGAATCGAATACGATGCTGACATCCTCCTGCTTTTTTATGCCGCCACCGAAGTCTATGATGAGCTTTGTCTTTCCGGCTATCGTTTCCAGCACTTTCCAGTTTTTTACCTGCCCGGCTTTAGCGCCATCCAGGTCTACCAGGTGCAGTCTTTTGATACCGGCATCTTCAAACTCCCTGGCAACTTCCAGTGGATTTTCATTGTAAATTTTTTTTTGCGCATAATCACCCTGCGTCAGGCGTACACATTTACCTTCTATAATATCGATTGCGGGGATAATTTCCATTGAATGTTATATTAAGTAGTTATAGGGTCTTTGTATTTAATTCCGGATATGAAAGGTGGCAGCATAGTTTCCTTTCCATTTACTTTTTACGGCAGATGGAATGCGGATAACCGTATTGCCGTTTTCCGTTCTCCACTTTAGCTGTGCACCGCTGCCCAGCAGGCTGATCTTGCTTTTGGCCGGGGCAGCAAAGTTCTTGATTGTCACCTCGTCCGGCAATGCGACGGTTTCGTTTTCACTCAGCCAGAAAGCGTATTTGTTTTTGGCATCCCCGGATTGTGTAAAGTAAACGTCTCCCGATTCGTATGGCGCCAGCGGCCGTGTACCATGAATGGCCACCCCGTTCGTCTTCATCCATTCGCCTATTTGCTGCAGCCGGCTATATGCAACGGGGTCCCAGTCACCGTCAGGCCCCGGCCCGATGTTCAGCAAAAGATTTCCGCCCCTGGCCACGACACGGATCAGCATTTGTACTATTTTTTGGGCAGACTTATAATCATCACCGGGCACAAAGCTCCACGAGTTTCCCATTGTGATACAGCTTTCCCACGGATAAGGCAACAGCTCATGCGGCACTTCCTGCTCGGGGGTGGTATAGTTTTCGTATTCACCCGTTACGGTGCGGTCCACGATCAGGAGCCCGGGCTGATGCTCCCTTGCCATGCCGGCTATGCGTTTCATATCAATGTCTTGGTCGGTCTTAATACCTCTTTGCCATTCCACGGTGGTATCTACCGTAGACAAAGGACGGACCCAGCCGCCGTCCAGCCACAGGATGTCCACTTTGCCGTATTCACTCATCAGCTCTTTGATCTGGTTATAGGTAAAGCTTTTAAAAGCATTCCACCTATCGGGGTATTTAACAGGATCGTAGTTTACATTCCTGTCTTTGGGTGGGAAATACGGCCACCAGTAATTATCATTATGCCAGTCTGGTTTGGAGAAATAAGCACCCACGGAAAAGCCTCCGTCCCGGAAAGCGTTAAAGACCTCTTTGGTAATATTGCTGCGGGGGTTGGAAGAGAAAGGTGTTTTGCTATCTGTTATTTTATAGTCGCTTTCTTTAGTATCGAACATGGAGAAACCATCGTGGTGCTTGGTAGTGAAGATCATGTATTGCATGCCCGCGGCTTTAGCAGCGGCGGCCCATTTCTCCGGTGCGAATTTTACAGGATTAAATTTTGTCTGCAGGTTTTCGTACGCCTTTACATATTCAAAATAGTTGTCCGCATGGGGTCCCTTTCGCTGCGTCCAGTCTTCATCTTCGGGGCAAATGCTCCAGCTTTCAACAACCCCCCACTGGCTATAGGTGCCCCAATGCATAAACAGTCCGAATTTCATATCCTGCCATTCCAGCAGTTTTTTTTGCACCTCCGGATCGGAAGGTTTTACGTATTTTTTATGTTGTGCCTGGGCAGAAAGTGTCAGCAGCAGTAACAGGTAAAAGGCATGTTTCATTGTGATGTATTGAGTGTTCCAAAGGTAACTTTATACATCGAGCCATACAACCGGATTTTACGGCTTCCTTACATATACTTCAATAATACCTTTTGTTTCTGTTCCCCTCCTCGGGGCATAAAAGCTGTCCACCAGCTGGTAATCTTTTTGGAGCGCCTCCCTGATATTGAACGGATAGAAATTGTTGAGTTTCGGAATGTTTTCAAATAAAACAAGGTCGTAATAGCTTTCCCCGATCCGCTTTTTAAACATTTCTGCCTCCCGGTTGAACATACCCACACCCAGGTGAAACCATAAAGGATAGTGAGCGCCCGTTTCCAGTTGGTAAGGCATCTCGTGCGCCAATGGTGTCAGCTCTGTCATGTTGAGCACTTTCTTTGCATTGCCCTGTTGCACGATGTCCAGGGCCAGGATACGCTGAATGCCTTCCAGTGTGGGTTCCGGCATGGTAATTCTTTCAAAAGCCTTTAGCCCCGAAAGCTTCCATTTCGAATCCGGGATCGTTGTAGTATCCTTATCCGGGTCCAGCATATAATTGTTCCTGTTCACTACATTCTCACCGGTTTCCGAAAGGGCAAGACCTTCTGTTTTTTCAGAAGGGATCAGCCTGTTCAGGTATTTCCAGAAGATATTGCTCCACCAGAGGAAAACACCGGCTACCAGGCAGATAATAAGGCTCCATTTTTTGAAAGACAGGTGAAGGCGTTTGGACAGGTTGCTGAAAATATACGCAAAAGCGAAGCTGTGATAGAAAATGTTGTTGTCCGGCGGTGTGTAGCTGGTAACCTGGAAAATAGCTGCTTCGGTGAGGATGCCTAATGTTAACAGGATGAAGAGCATTTCCGGCTTGTCAGCAAAAAGCGTTTTCAGATCCCTGAAGCTGATCAGCAAAAGGAATATGATAAGGAAGAAATAAAATTTAAGCCATTGAGAATTTTCCAGGAAATCACCTGCGATGTCGCCGGCAGATATCCTGGCGCTGTGGGGTGGTTGTCCATGGTTGAACCAGTATCCGAAATCGTAGAACCTGAAGTACAGAACAGCTATACAAACAAACAGGAAGAAAGAGCCGAAGTAGATCAGGAGCTGCTTCCAGTTTTTTTCAACTATGCTGTTATACACGATCAGGGCGCCACAGATCAGCAGGCACATGCCTCCTGCATCCTGTTTGGTGAAAAAGCTGGTGAATGTGAACAAGGCTGCAGCAACCAGTAAAGTCCACCTGTATTTGCCATCGTGTGCTGTAAGGTATTTAAGCAGGAAAGCAAGCGCTACAAACTCGTAAACAATCACGGTGTGGTTATACCAGGGCCAAAAATTAAAAAAGGAATAAGAGATACAAAACAGTAATACAGAAGCAAACCGTATCCCTTCCTGCACCTGCATACTTTTCATGATGGAGCGGAAGGCCAGCCCGGAAATGATATTGATGAACACCTGTGCTTTCACCAGTGAGATCAGCTGGGGACCGAATATCTTAAAGAAAACGGCAGGTAAAACCCAGTACATGCCACCCATGGGCGTGCCGAAATCCTTGAAAGGGACCTGCCCCTGGCTGATGCGGTAGGCGCCTTCCCAGGAAAGAAAGATATTAACGCGGTAGGGAAACTGGCCGATAAACAGGGGAACACAAGCCAGCAGGATAATCGTGATTAGCTCCAGCGTAGAAAGTAACTTTTTTTGCGTCATCAGCGGTCATGTAAATTTGGGCCTAAAAATAGTTTTAAAAACGAATGCATGCCTATTTATTACTTCAATATTCCGGGAACACCGGGGGGAGAGTACCAATTATCAAAATAATGTTCCGTCCTTGATGTTTTAATGACTTTCTGTTATATGTTTTGTTATTTTGCCGCAAATAGCTAAGGATGAGCATTTTCAACCTGATGCTGGAAATACTTTTCTGGCTTTCTCTTTTTATCATATTATATACTTACATCGGGTATGCCTGCCTGTTAACACTGCTGGTAAAGCTAAAAGGGAGAAAGCAGCAAAAGCTGTTGTCCGGTTGGGCGCCGGTGACCATTGTTATTTGCGCCTACAATGAAGAATATATTATTGAAGAAAAAATAAAAAATACGTTACAACTTGTTTACCCCAGGGAACTTTTGACGATAATGGTAGTGACCGATGGCTCCACAGACCGCACAGCGGAGCTGGTCCGTTCGTTTCCGGGCGTTGAATGGTCCCATTCGCCGGAACGTCGGGGGAAGGTAGCCGCGGTAAACAGGATAATGCCCATGATAAAGAACCCTTTTGTGATTTTCACGGACGCCAATACATTTCTGAACCCCGAGGCGGTGCAGCATATCATGCGTCATTATGGAGACGAGGGGGTGGGTGGCGTTGCAGGCGAAAAGCGGGTATTTGCAGGTGAGGGAGCCACAGCCGGGGAAGGGGTATACTGGAAATACGAATCCTTTTTAAAGAAGAAGGATGCGGAACTGTATTCGGTGGTGGGTGCTGCCGGCGAACTCTTTTCCATCAGAACGGCGTTATACGATTTTGTAGAGGAAGATACCATTATCGAGGATTTTGTCCTGTCGATGCGGATTTGTAACAAAGGTTACAAAATAGCATATGATTCAGAGGCTTATGCTATGGAAACGGCATCTGTGTCTATTGCAGAAGAAAGAAAACGGAAAGTGCGGATCACTGCCGGTGCGTTTCAGGCCATGCATCGGCTGGGGCGGGAAATATCATTCTCGAAATTCCCGGTTTTGGGCTTCCAGTACTATTCTCACCGGGTATTACGCTGGACACTGGCGCCTGTGGCACTTATTGTATTATTCCTGACGGGTACGCTGTTGACGGTTTTTACAGGAAACGTCTTATATGCGACCGCCACGGTACTGCAGCTTGTCTTTTACATTCTGGGCATATTAGGCTGGAAATTAAGTACCCATAAGAAGCTGCCGAAGCTGCTTTTTGTGCCTTATTATTTTTTATTTATGAATTTTTCAGTTTTTATGGGCTGGAAGAGGTATCATAAAGGACAGCAGTCGGTTATATGGGAAAAGGCGAAAAGGTTGTGATATGTTTAAAAATATTGAAAATGAATAATTTATTTATTTACCCTTTGAAGATTCAACTTTTTTATTCTAAGTTTGTGCAACTTTTACGCTACAGAAGATATCCTATATAAGTATTCCAATATTCCCTAGACCAATATTACAAAACCGCTCTCCATCCATTTCCGTGAAAAGGCATTCATTTTGAATTTATTTCGAAAATGAGCAATGTTATACTCGTATTAGACAGCAGTACGGAAATACTGTTGTTATTGAAAAAAGTATTGGGAAGCAAAGGAAAGATACACACGGTAGAAGATGGCGCATCCGCTGTTCATTTTCTGTCGACACATGTATTGCCGGCAGTGATAGTGATAAACCCCAAGATTGAAGTATTAGATGGATATAACCTGCTTGATTATTTAAAGTCAAGTAAAATATATAATCACATTCCAACTATCTTATTGTCTGATCAGTCAGAGAAATATCTGCAGGAACTAAGTGAAGAATTCAGTTGCGCTGCATATTTTAAAAAACCGTTTGATCCTTTAAGCTTATTGAATACCATCGATGCCATATTGAATTGATGGATATCAATTTCAACTTAACCCTAAAGCTAAAACGGTTTGTATGAGTATTTCTACTTTACAAAATACATCGCCTGTTACAGGTGATTACATAAGACTTAATTTTGCGTCCGCCGCAAAATATGAGTATTTACACATCGGAGATCGGCTTGATGAGCTGGCAGGAAGCCTGAGTGAGTTTCACACAGGCAACAGCGTTGGGTCTGTGGATGAGGCGATACAGTTATTAAGAAGGACGAAAAAGCATAAGCTTCCTTCTGCATTTATTTTTGGAGATGATACTACGATCGGGGAGTTGAAGCAGTTCAGGAGGTTCGTGCAGGAGTTAAGTTATCTTGAGGATATTCCGGTGCTGTTGTTAAGCAGTTCAAACGCTGATTTTTCAAAATACAAGAAAGTAGTGGACGAAGTGCTGGATCTGCGGTTCTCCGAAGACATCCTCAAAAAGGTAAGGGTGCTGGCAAAAGCGAAATTGTTAACCGCAAAAAAAGGCTCAAAAACAAAACACCGTATTTCGGGTGCTTTAAAAAGAGGAGGAGATATCCTGTTGTCGTCGTTGCTGTTGCTGATCCTGTCTCCCGTGTTTTTGATCATTGCCGTTCTGATAAAGCTGGAGAGCCGGGGATCTGTGTTCTATGTATCCAAACGCGCGGGCAAGCATTACCAGATCTTCAATTTCATCAAGTTCAGGACTATGGTAACAGGCGCCGATAAAAAAGTGGGAGAGCTGATGAATATGAACCAGTATGGTCATCACGACGAGGCCGAATATCCCATATTTTTTAAGTTGAAAGATGATCCGAGGGTGACCAGAATAGGGAAGT
>CAKSVK010000024.1 GCA_934502905.1 uncultured Chitinophagaceae bacterium | reverse complement strand
GGATATACACAGAGCGATATCAGCATTTCTGTAAAGAATGTAGAGCTGAAAAAGCTATTTAATCTTATTCAAAAACAAACTGACTACAGGTTCCTTTATGAAGATGCCCAGCTTCCGAAGGAGGCGAGGATCAACCTGGATGTAAAAAAAGCATCTATACAAACAGTGCTTAATACGGTGCTCAGCAATACGACGCTGCGGTACCGTATTATTAATTCCAACCTCGTGGTATTGAGCGCCGCTTCCAAGGAGTTCAACAGTCATGTTGTAAAAGGAAAAATTACAGACGAGAACGGGCAGCCTTTACAGGGCGTCAGCATTCGTATAAAAGGCAGCACAGCCGGTGTATATACCGGCGCCGACGGATCATTTTCCATTGAGGTGCCGGAGAACAGTGTGCTGGAAATTTCGTTCATCGGTTATACTACACAGGAAGTTGCCGTAAGCAAAGATGAAACCATCAGCTTACAAATGGTACCCACTGAAAGCAGCATGGATGAAGTAGTGGTAATAGGATATGGTACTGTCAGGAAAAGGGATCTTACGGGTGCAGTGGCTTCCGTATCAGGTAAAGACCTGCAGGCGAATGTAGCAAAAAGTGCTGCCGGAGCGCTGCAGGGGCGTATTGCCGGCGTTACCGTATCTAACATGGGTGGGCAGCCGGGTGCAGGCATGAGCATTAATATCCGCGGACTGAGCTCCCTGGGCTCCAATACACCGCTGTACGTCATAGATGGAGTATATAGCGATATCAGCCTGATCGATCCTGTAGATATTGCTTCTATAGAAGTGTTGAAAGATGCATCAGCTGCCGCTATTTATGGTTCGCGGGCCGCCAATGGCGTTGTGCTGATAACAACCAAAGGCGGACGCAAATCTTCTCCTGCCGTGATCAGCCTGAATGCTTATACAGGTGTGCAATCTGTCACCAAAAAGCTGGGTGTAATGGATGCGCAGCAGTGGAAGAATATCATGAAAGAGTCAGGTTATCTTCCCCAGGAAGCATTGAATTACCAGGGGAACGGAACCAACTGGCAGGATGAAATATACCGTAGTGCCCCCGTTAGTAAAATAAACCTGGACGTATCCGGTGGCGGCGACCGCTCTACCTATAGCCTGTCGGCGGGTTATATCGACCAGAAGGGTATCTTGTTGAATACAGGATATAAAGCTTTTAATATACGGGCCAAAAACACTTTCGGTTTCTTCAATAACCACTTCCGTGTGGGAAATACGTTATTGTTGAGATCGGGCGACCGGCAAAATACCGATTTTACAATTACAGATGCGCTGCGCCAAAACCCTATGATCCCTGTGCTTGACCCGGATCAGTTAGGCGGGTATGCGCCTTTTGCCCCCTGGATGAAGAACCTGGATAACCCTGTTGGTTACCTTAAGCTGCACAACTCCCGTACATATCAAACCGATGTGCTGGTAAATGCATTTGCAGAAGTGGACCTGGGTATAAAAGGGTTGAAATATAAATTCAATTTGGGTATTAACAGGACCAATGGCCGGGACTATTATTACAACGATGCTTATAATTTCGGCTCAGGCATTGTTAAATCTTATCTCTCGGAAAGCGCCTTCTTCAATAACCAGTGGTTGGCCGAGAATACGCTTCACTACGATAACAGCTTTGACAAGCATACCATTTCGCTTTTGGCAGGTTATTCCGCTCAGAGCAATTCCAACCGTGGATTTGGCGCCAGCCGCAGGGATATTCCTTTTGGTACCAATGCCATCAACGCAGGGTCTCCCACCGAGCAAAATACCACCGGCGGGCTGCAGGAATCATCTTTGGTTTCTATGTTCTCAAGGTTGATGTACAGTTATGATTCCCGTTACCTGCTTACCGCTTCGGTGCGCCGGGACGGATCTTCCCGCTTTGCTCCCGGGCATCGTTATGGTGTATTCCCTTCTATCGCAGCCGGCTGGAATATTGCAAATGAAAGCTTTTTTGAACCGGTGAAAGAGGACATCAATGAGCTGAAGCTACGTGCAAGCTGGGGTAAGCTGGGCAATCAGGAGATCGGTAATTATCCTACCCAAAGCACTGTTACCAGCGGTATTAATTACCTGCAGGGTGTTGCGGGCAGCCAGATCTGGTGGCAGGGCGCAAGTACCGGCGTTAACTGGGTTTCTCCCACAAACCTGACCTGGGAAGAGACCCGCACCAGCAACATCGGTCTGGATGCAGCTTTTCTCAACAATACCTTATCAGTAAGTGCCGACTACTATGTAAGGGAAACACGTAATATCCTCTTAGGCATCAATATGCCCCCGTCTGCGGGTTTGGGCGGTACACCCACCATGAATGCGGGTACTATTGAAAACAAAGGATTTGAATTACTCGTTAACTATCGCAATACCATTGGAAAGGTCAGCTATAATATTGGTGCGAATGCTTCTACCGTAAAGAACAGGGTAAAAGCGGTAACCGTGGGCAATATACAGGAGTTCGGCGGCTACAATCCACAGGGTGAAGGCACTATTACCTGGGCAAAAGTCGGTTATCCTATCGGTGGATTCTGGGTAATCAGAACAGACGGTCTTTTCCAGTCTGATGCGGAAGTTCAGGGGCATAAAACTTCAGGAGGAGATGTAATACAGCCAAACGCTGAAGCAGGAGATGTGAGATTTGTTGATTTTAACGGCGACGGTAAAATATCGGAGGACGACCGCCAGTACGTGGGCAGTCCGTTCCCCAAGCTGGCTTACGGCATTAGGGGAGGTATTGAATATAAAGGGTTTGATTTCACCTTTTTCTTCGACGGGATGTATGGCAACAAGATATATAATTATACCCGTGCAAGAATGGAATCAACCAACGAGATCATCAATTTCTCTACCAGCCTGCTGAACGCGTGGACACCTGCTAATACCAATACCGGCATTCCACGCTTTACTGCACAGGATCCTAATATCAACTATCGCCGTGTAAGTGAACGCTGGATCGAAGATGGTGCTTTCTTCCGCCTGAGAACACTCGAATTGGGATATACCCTTCAGAAATCCCTGAGAAGCAAGGCGGCTATCAGGTCCGGAAGAATTTATCTGGCAGGAGAGAACCTCTTTACACTAACCAGGTATAAAGGATATACACCTGACCTGGGACAAAATAACGGGCAGAATGGCGGAGGTTCCGGTACATTGACTGCAGGAACGGATCATGGACGTTTCCCGCTGGCCCGTACCGTTATTATTGGCTTGCAGATCAGCTTTTAACCGGATAACAGGTTCTTTCCATCATAACTCATCTTATTTAAAACGATATAAATGAAAACGCATATAAAAAAGATGTCCGTTATTGCTGTAGCTGCGCTGCTGCTGGGCGGATGTAAAGAAGATTTTTTAGATAAAATAAACCCCAACCAGCCGGTAGAGCAAACCTTCTGGACCACAGAAGAAAATGCGCAGGCTGCGATCCCTACGATCTATTCTCCCATCCGCGGACAGATGTACGGTTATTATGGCGGGTACACCGGCTGGCATACTATGAACCGTGCGGACGATGTTTGGTTCATATTGGGTGAGGAGGCGCATAACTGGCAGCCTACCAGCTTTACCAATACGCCCAATACTTCGGAAAGTGATTTCGGAAGGCTCTACAATGGGGTGAACCGCGCCAATGTATTCCTGAAGAATATTGTGAACGTGCAGATGAATGAAAATAAAAAGAATGAGCTGATCGGCGAAGCAAGCTTTTTAAGAGGACTCTATTATTTTTTACTGGTGTCTAATTTCGGGGATGTGCCGCTGAGGCTGATCCCTGCCGGCGATGATCCCGATGGCATAATGAAAGGTTCCTCACCGGAAGCGGATGTATGGAGCCAGGTGATAGAAGACTTTACAACGGCAAAAAATAGCCTGCCGGTAGAAAGAACACCGGCAGAGGCAGGAAGAGCCACCAAGGGCGCTGCCATAGCTTTCCTGGGTAAGGCGCTGGCATATACCCAACGGTATGAGCAGGCGGAAACAGAACTGGCAGTATTGCTGAAAGCGCCTTATACGTATGACCTGGTGAACAATTATGACGACAATTTCAATGAGAACACAGAATTGAATGTGGAATCCGTTTTTGAATTGTTATATGATGGAAAATTCGGATCAGGCTCCTGGGGCTCTGAGTCGGCAACATCCACACAGGGTTTTGTGATCCCCAATTTTGCAGGATCTGCCGGTACCGGCGGATGGTTCAAATGGCTGCCCAGCGCATCCATCGTAAGGGATTTTATTGCGGAAGAACGTCCTGCAGGCGCTGATACCCGTTTCGACAAAAGAATGTACACCAGCTTTTTCTGGAAACATTCTGATTACGGCGATGCAGCTCCTGACGGTAAATGGTTTGGCGACCAGACTTTTGATGTAATGTGGGAGAATGCAGAAGGCAAACGCCAGCGTGGAGAGCCGGATTTCCCGGTCATCAGCGGCAAGCCCGGACGTTTTCTGATCAAGAAGTTCACCAACTTTTACAAGAACACACCGGATGCCAACAGCATGTACGATCAGGCTAATCAAAATAACAACCTTCGTATGATGCGTTTTGCCGAGGTGCTGTTATTGCATGCGGAAGCCTGCATCAAGAACGGTAACCTGGGCGATGCGGAGGCAGACCTGGATCGCATCAGGAGCCGCGCCGGACTGGCAAAGAAAACCTGGGGCAGTGCCGATGAAATGATGGCGGAAGTGGTGAAGCAGAATGAGCTGGAATTTTTCTTTGAAGGTCACCGGTTTTTTGATTTGAAACGTTGGTATCCTTACGCCCAGATGAAGCAAATATTTACAGATAATAAGAAACAGGGCGCTGAAAATTTCCAGCAAAAACATTATTATCTCCCTATTCCCCAATCTGAGATCAATGCTAATTCTGTGATTGAACAACACCCGTTATGGCGTTAGTGATGAGATGGCATATATGTGTAAAGTTACCGGGCCTGCTGTTAGGCGGCCTGGTGGCTTTATTGCTTTCATGCACGGGAAAAAACAGGGATATTACAATTGATGTCACATCCAGGCAGTCATTGCAGGGCATGGTCGATAGCGGTGAGCTATTGAACAGTGTATCAGAAGATGCCGGTGATTACCTGTTCAACTTTGAAACAACAACATTACGGGTCGGGAGGGCGGAGATCACGGATATTACGCCTGAGCCGGCTTCCTGGAAAACGGTCTTGACCTTCAGGGATGGTTCGAAACTGACCGTACCATCCAAAGGAACTTCTTTGGATTTTATGGTAGAGCGGGTGCAACCCGATCCGTCGGGTTATAATCCGTTGGCGGCAATGGCGGAAATAAAGCTGCCCACTTACGGACGTATACGTGTGACTGTGCATGGAAAAAATGGCGAAGGCGGAACAATTTCGCATTTATGTCACATGCAAACCATAAGGCAAAGTGTTCCCGTGTTCGGCTTATACCCCGACCATGATAATATAGTTGATTTTACGTTTACAGATAAGGATGGCGGGGAACGTGGTAAGGCAACAGTGCATATCCGTACAGAACCCTTACCGGTGCAGGATTTTCCCCAGGTACAGATTGCAATGGCACAACCTGCAAGAATGGAACCCGGGGTGAACCTGGTAAGCTACCCGGGTATGAGTGAGCTGGATCTGTCCATACCGTACATGGTAGATCATGAGGGCGAGATACGTTGGATATTGTTGTTAAAAGCATCACCGGAGCTGGAGAAATTTTCAGCATCCATTGGTTTAAAACGTACCCAAAAAGGAACTTTTATTTCCGGTGACCAGGCGCTGCACCGGATAGTGGAAATAGACATGTTCGGTAACCTGCTGCGCCAGTGGGATCTTCAAAAGTCCGGTTACTCCTTCCATCATGAGATCACAGAAGCAGCCAATGGCAACTTTTTGATCACCGTATCCAGGTCGGATGCCCGCCTGAAGAACGGACAGCCACGTATAAACGATTTTATCATAGAGCTGGAGCCCAACAGCGGGTCGGTCGTAAAAGAGTGGGACCTTGCCGGTATGCTGGATACATCCCGTTATGTAAAGCCGGACGGGATCACACCCCCGCAGTTTTCACAAAACCCTACCAATTGGGCGCACAATAACGCCATTACAGAAACAGGAGACAACCTGTTGGCCACCATGCGTTACCAGGGTATTGTCAGCTTTGCACCAGCGGGTAATGTACGCTGGATCATTTCCCCGCATAAGCATTGGAGCGAAAGCTACCGCCCTTTTTTGCTGAACCCGGTTGATGAGAAAGGTAACCTGCTCACAGACCCGGCCGTAGTGGATGGCGACGCCGCTACTGCTGATTTTGACTGGTCCTGGGGACCACATACCCCCGTTGCTTTATCCGGTGGTAATATACTGGTATTCGACAACGGGTACAATCGCCATTGGATCTCCAATGCGCTGAACAGCACAGGCAATTACAGCCGCATAGTGGAATATAAAATAGATGAGTCAAAAAGAACGGTGCAGCAGGTATGGGCCTATGGCAGGGAAAGAGGAAAAGATTGTTTTTCGCAGGCTTTGTCAGGTGTGCAATACCTCCGCCAAACGGGCCATGTGATGTTTTGTCCGGGTATGGGTGTTCCCACGGCAAAAGGTTTTGGAGGACGTGTTGTGGAAATAGATCCTATCACCAGGGAAGTTGTTTTTGAGATGGAGATCACCGCATCCAGCAATACGGCTTTTCACCGTGTTACCAGGATGTTGGTATACCCCGAAAATATATAGAACATCCAGTGCGGTCCAGACCCCCCTTGTATCATTCCGGTGGGCGGGATTGTGTTATCATTGGCTGAGCCGATCTCACTATCCGCCGGTGCAGGAGGTATCGGGGGCGCACAAACGGATATGCAGATTTCTCAGAGCCTGGGTTGGATAGAAAGTGTTGGCATCACAGAGAGGGATGGTATTACATTCAACGTCGCTTCAAAAGATCCCCGCTATTCCCGGGAATATCAGTATAATCCAGCGGAAAATAATTTGCTGCAGCAATCTGCATTTGAGTTGCGCGCGGAGACATATGGAGAGGCAACGGGTCGCGCGGTTGCGTGTTTTTACGCAACTTTCACACGGCACTGGTTCCTGGAGCTTATTCTGCAGGATTATGGCCAGCGTATGGAGGATCTGCGCCCGGGTGAACGGTTGTTGAGGCGGGGAGAAGGTATGCTCAATGCTTGCAGAGGTAGATTTTCTTTACCGCCAGATAAGCGAGCCGCTGCAGGGGATGCCATTGACGTTATCGCCTGGCTTTTTCAGCCATATTGCACCGCTGTTTTTGTCATCAAGATTATACAGCTTACCATCCGCAGGAATGATGATGATATAACCATATTTTCCCCCCGTGGCTGCCACCCATCCGCCATCCGGATAATTATGATCGCTCCAGGGAGTACCCCTTTGGGTTGCTCCCGTAAAAGCGATATATTTTCCGTCGGGTGAGAAAACGGGTTTGCGCTCTCCGTCATAGTCTATTACATTGGAGGTTTCTGCCGTTGTGATCTGCTGTAAGCCGCTGCCGTCGATGTTGCACATCCACAGGTGCTTGTTCCTGCGAAATGCAATTTTGGTTCCCTGCGGATTCACCGTTACAAAGCTGCTGCCGTTCTCCATTGTCAGGATATGGTTGGCCGAAACGTATTCATCTTCCGGCGAGCTTTGATACAAGTTGTTCAATATTCTGAAATAAAGCTTGTTGTCTGCTGTCCATACCGGTATGCCATAGTCCAGAAGGCTTACCCCATCCACTTTCCAGCCGCTGATAATTTCTTTTTCATCCACCCCAACGATAGCTACGGGCAGATCTGAAAAGTGTTGTGCATCCACTGCTACATATTTTTCGTTGGGTGAAATATGACCGTATACATCAGAAACATCTTCCCATTCAAACGAGAAATCTGTTATATTGTTTCCGCTTTGTATTTCGCTGTAAGTAATGTTATCTGTCTTGTTACGGAGCACAATGCGTCTTTCATCAAAATTGAAAGTCCCTTCCACATCCATCGTAAGCATTATTTTCCTGTTGTCCCAGGATATGTCAAAGGCATCAAAACGCGAGGAAGCCGACCCCATTTTCATCATTTCTTCCACATACCTGTTCGCGCTTAATTCGTAGTATCCCGCACTTCCGGCAAAAAACCAATAGAGCGTACCGGAAAGATTCTTTAAGGAGGAATGGTTTCCTGTATCTTTCCCCTTATCACAGGCCGCAATCACCAGAACCAGCAATGATATCAGTGATAACAACTTAAACTTTCGGAGCATATGCAACAGTGTTTTGATGCAAAGTAAGCGTATCACACACATTCATTTAATCACGTAAATCTGGTATATTTTGTCTACTGGTTTTTTGGTATGCTTAACTGGATATGATTTTAACAATATAAGTTAAATGTATCCCGTTTTTAGGCGGAGAGACTTGTTTTGACAATAAAAAAACCTGCCTTTCGTTGTAAACAAATGTCAAAACCATGACATAAGTCAGAAAAAAAATTGACAGGTGTCATTCGTTACCCTCTGACGACCCAATACTTTTGGGGGTTTGAATCCCAATATTTATATGAACCCATATTTTGATCAACCCGTGTCGAAACCCAGGATAGTGCAGTGTACCCCGGTCTTGCGGCTGGCATCCCTCTACGTTCTCTTTAGCACTCTTTGGGTAATATTCAGTGATACCCTGGCGATAAAACTGACAGGAGACGATGCGGCTGCATTGCATGAGGTACAAAAGTTTAAAGGAATTTTTTTTGTTATCTTTTCCGGCTTATTGTTTTTTTTACTGGCTTACCGGTTTTATGGGCGCTTTACACAATCATCCAGGCAAAAAGAAAGTCTGGAGAAACGGTTTGAAGTATTGAATAAAACTACCCTAGAAGGGATATTTGATTTTGACCTGGAGAGCGGGGTGATAGAGGTCAATAAAAAAATGGAGTTATTTCTTCCCTGTGATAAAGGCAGCTATTGGCAAACTTTCCTGGAGAGGGTCCATCCCGACGACAAATCCCGGCTGGAAAAGGAGCTTGAAGGTTTCCTTACTTCCGGCCAGGCTTCCGGACAGTCGGAATACAGGCTGCGTGGCAACGATGATATCTATTACAACCTGCTGATCAGTATTTACCTGTTGCGGAATAATGAAACGGCAAAACCTGCACGGATCATCGGAACGGTGCTCGACATCAGTGCATTACGCAGCCTGCAAACCGAGCAATATAAACAGCAGCTCAAACACAAGCAGGAACTGACCTCTTCCATCATACAGGCGCAGGAAAGCGAGAAGAACCGTTGGGCAGAAGAGTTACATGACAACGTCTGCCAGCTGTTATCCGTTGCCCGCCTGTATGCCGGTGAAATAGAAGCAAAACCTGAAAGGGCGCAGCAATTAGCACCTGAGGTGAAAAATATAATCATGGATGCGATCAATGACATCCGCGAACTGTCAGCTTCTATCAAACCACCGTCTTTTTCGGAAACCACGCTTAAAAAAGCAATCGAAAAGCTGACATTGGATATCAGCCGCGTAAAACAGATCGGGTTTACGATTGAATTTGATAATTTCGGTGAATCATCCCTAAACAATGAGCAGAAGATACTGGTATACCGTATCGTGCAGGAGCAGCTCAATAATATCGTTAAGTATGCCAAAGCGCAGCATGTATCCATCAGCGTGAGTCGAAAGGAGGATGATTTTCTTGTCTCCATTACGGATGATGGAGAAGGCTTTAATCCTTCCGCTGTTACAACCGGCATCGGGTTAAACAACATCCGCACCCGGCTGCAACCCTACCTGGGGGAAATGGTGATTGAATCTTCTCCCGGCCGGGGATGTAAGTTATCCGCTACTTTTAGTACAATGAGCACAGCGGTTTAAAAAAGTTAGGTATCATTTTTCTGACGATCTGTTTCCATGTTCTTAATAGTCCCCGTCCCTGACCCCGACATTCCAGGGTAATTAGCCCTTTCACCGGAGGCTGTCTAACGGCGGCGCTCCGGCCCTGATGTCGCTCCACCATACATGATAGTTATACTGCTTGTGGCGTTTATCTGAATGCCTGGCAAGAATAAGTGATACCAGCTTTCACTACGTAAATACTCCTGTTTTTACCGGGAATAATCATTTTTTGCTATATTTAACAATATATACCGAATATCCGACATGCAAATTGCTGAAGTAAAAACTTCCAGGGATAAAAGGCTTTTTCTTGATCTGCCGAAATCTATCTACAAAAATGATCCGAACTGGGTGCGCCCGCTCGATGTGGATATCGAAGCAGTTTTCAACGAGCAGAAGAACCCGTATTTTCAGTGGGGTAAATGCACACGGTGGATATTACTTAAAGACAACAAGGTCATCGGGCGGATTGCAGCGTTCATTAATGAAAAAAAGGCATATAAGCATAAGCAGCCTACAGGTGGCTGTGGCTTTTTTGAATGTATTGACAACCAGGATGCGGCTGATCTTTTATTTGATACTGCCCGGATATGGCTTGCAGAACGGGGGATGCAGGCAATGGACGGTCCGGTAAATTTTGGAGAAACAGATCTTTGGTGGGGACTGCTGGTAGAAGGGTTCTCCCGTCCGTATTACGGTACCAATTATCATCCTCCTTATTACAAGCGGTTGTTTGAAAGATATGGCTTCACAACGTTATATGAGCAGATATCCAACAGGCTGGATATCACCAGGCCATTCCCCGAACGGTTCGGGAAGATATCTGAATGGGTGGAAAAAAAAGCAGGTTATTCATTCGAGCATTTTTCCATCAGGAGGTTCGATAAGTTCCTGAACGACTTTATCGAGATCTATAACGATGCCTGGCAGAACCACGAAGGACATGCTTCCATAAGCGCAGAGAGTGTCAGGGAAACGTTCAGCAAAATAAAGCCGGTGCTGGACGAAAAGCTTATCTGGTTTTCCTATATCAACAACGAGCCGGCATCATTTGTAGTGCTGGTTCCGGATGCCAACGAGTTGATCTGTAACCTGAATGGTAAGCTGGGCTGGATAGGTAAGCTGAAGTTTTTATATAACCGCTACCGGCATGTCAACAAGCGTATGCGGGCCCTGGTGATGGGTACCAAGCAGAAGTACCAGAACCATGGGTTGGAATCTGCCATGTTCACCAGGATCAAAGCGTATGTTCTGCCACTGAAACGATACCGGGAGATGGAACTTTCCTGGGTAGGTGCTTTCAATACAAAAATGATGTCGCTGCATGAAGCTACCGGCGCGGTGTTTACTAAAAAGCATATTACCTACCGGTATATATTCAATAGCTGAGTGCCGGCTGTTTTAACAGAAAAAAATAAGCCAGGCAAGGTATAAAAGAGCGATCGCCTGCTCCTATCCTGAGGGCGTATTTGCCTCCGGTGAAAAAGTTCAGATCTTCGCTTTGTGCAGGCTTCCGGTCGGTGAGGACCTGTTCCTGAACGACGCAGTCGGTCAGGCGGGCGACTGATCATCCGGGCGGGTGCCGACCGGTAGTGTGTGCTACAGGCGGGTGTCCACACCCGCCTGCAAAAAATTATTTTGAAATATTAAACATTATATTGTTGTATGCCACAGTTAGCAGCCTTTCCCAAAGCCTTTATGAATGCACTCTGTAAAGACGGTACCATGACCGTTGCCGAATGGATCGATTTAGCTGTAAAGCTGGACATAGACGGGCTGGAGTGGTATGCGGGCTTTATAGAAATGAAAGACAAAAGCAAATGGACCGTCTTCCGGAGCATGGTAGAGGATCATGGTAAAACGATCCCGATGATGTGCTGTTCTCCGGATTTTACTCACCCGGCTGCAGGTTTCCGGGCGAAGGAGGTCGCCAAGCAAAAGGAATGGATTGATATGACATATGCCCTTGGCGGATCCTATTGCCGGGTGCTGTCCGGTCAGCGACGTCCCGAACTGTCTGTGGATGAAGGTGTGAAGCTGGCGGCAGATTCCATTTACGAATGCCTTCCCTATGCGCAGGAACGGGGTATTACCCTGATACTGGAAAATCATTACAAGGATGATTTCTGGGAATATCCTGAATTTGCACAAAAGATGGAGGTTTTCTGTAAGCTGGTGAACAGCATCCATCATCCTAATTTTGGTGTAAACTACGACCCCAGCAATACTTACCTGGCGGGGGAAGATCCGCTGGACTTACTGTATAAAGTGTCCGGCAGGGTCGTTACCATGCATGCCAGCGACCGCTACCTGAAAGAAGGTACCATTGAGGACCTGCGGAAAGAAGAAGGTGGCGCTACCGGTTATGCGAAAAGGCTGAGCCACGGCGAGATCGGTAAAGGTTTGAATGATTATGACGCGATCTTTGCAGAGCTGAAGCGGGTAGGTTTTGACAGTTGGATCAGTATAGAAGATGGTGTGGATGGTATGGATCAGTTGGAAAGAAGCGTAACTTTTTTACGAAAAAAGATGAAGGAATATTGGGGATGATTTTTAACATTGTGCCGGCGCATGCATGCCGGATAAAAAAACCGTTGTATGGCTAATACTGTATCCACCGTGGAAGCATATATAAAGGCTGTACCTGCACATCAACAGCCTTTGCTGGAGGAGGTAAGGCAGCTTATATTGAAGTCGGCACCCGGGGAAACCACGGAAACAATAACATACAGGATGCCGACTTTCCGGTATCACGGCAACCTGATACATTTTGCATTGCTTAAGCAACACCTGGGCATTTACCCGGGATCGGAGGCGATCGTCCATTTTGAGGATAGGTTAAAAGGATATAAAACATCGAAAGGAGCTATTCAGATTCCGTTGGACAAGCCTTTGCCCAAACAACTGATAAAAGACCTGGTAAAATATAATGCTGAAAAACAGAAAGACAAAGCAGGACCCAACTGGCATGCCAGTCGCGGGAACTGGGCGGCTGCAGAAAAGCTGATGCAGAAAATAATTGCGCAAACAGATCTTACGAGGGAGTTCAAATGGGGCTCCTACATATATACATGGAATGGCAAAAATGTTATTGGATGGGGAGGGTTTAAACATTTTTTTTCATTATGGTTTTATAACGGGGTTTTCCTGGAAGATAAGGGCAAGGTGTTGGTCAGCGGTTCAGCAGGAAAAACAAAGGGACTGCGTCAATGGCGGTTTAACGACGTACAAGCAATGAATGAAAAGAAAATCCTGGCTTATATAAAGGAAAGCATACAGGCCATTAAGGATGGTAAAGAGATAAAGCCCGAAAAAGCGCCCGCCAAGAAACCCACGGGACTGTTTAAAAAGGCGCTGGAAGAAGATACAGCGTTGAAGGATGCATTTCAGCAGATTACACCCGGCAGGCAAAGAGAATATATTGAATACATAGACGAAGCCAGGCAGGAGACCACCCGGGTGAACAGGATTGAAAAGATCAGGCCTATGATCCTGGCAGGAAAAGGGTTACACGATAAATACAAGAGGTGAGACGGTGCGACACATGCCAGCCATAACGCCCGGTTAAAAAATTAATAAAATCAGTTATGTATCGGGCGACTGACTTTTATCAACCACGTTTATTTTTCACTCCTTTGTAAAAGTGATATATTGCGTTACTAATCCTTAAGTGGTTTGATCATGATGCAATTTCACCCCGAAAACTTAAGAATTTTATTCGCAACGGTACTGCAGCAAAATTGTTCTGCAGATGCCCGGCAATGGTTACAGCTCCAGTTAACCCCTGCATCCAGACAGCAATTTTATACGGCTTTTGTTTCCATGCCCAGGAAAACGGGAAGAAATGCAATCGTATTGTCTGGTGAGCAGAAAGCGGCGATAGAAGCGGCAGGTAACGGGCTGGATATCTCCGGCCGGACGGTAGATCAATTGTCCCGGACATGGCTGGTAACCAATGTAAAGTTCGAAAGCCGGGAAGAATACCGGAAAAATATTGAAAATCTTTTTCTCACGGCTGATGTAAATGAGCAGGTGGCGTTGTATAACGCGCTTCCCGTGCTGCCACAGCCGGAAGACTGGGTGTTTCGCTGCACAGAGGGTATCAGGAGCAATATCGGGGATGTGCTGGAAGCGATCATGTGCAACAATCCATATCCTGCTGCATGGCTGCCGGAACCGGCCTGGAACCAGCTGGTATTAAAGGCTTTTTTTACAGAAAAGCCGATGGATAAGATCATTGGACTGGACGAAAGAGCCAATGCATCTCTTGCGGCTACCCTGGTAGATTACATACATGAAAGAAGGGCGGCAGGCAGGGTTATTCATCCTTATATCTGGAAATGTGTAACCGGCTTTATCAATAAAAATAATTTCAGCGACCTGGAGATATTGAGCAGCAGTCATAACGAGTTAGATAAAGAAATAGCTGCGTTGGTTTGTTTTGATGCAGACTATCCGCCTGCAAAACAGTTGCTGGAAAAAATGGACCAAAAGGCGGCTGTTGAAAGCGGAGAAATAAATTGGAAATCCTTGTTAAATAAGTTTAGTTATGTGTTGCAGTCATGAAACAGACCCGCAGCAGCGGGTGAAAGCGGAAGTAGATCCATCCTACCGGGAACATATCAAAGGGATGCGTTTTTTTGATCCGCATATCCATATGGTGTCCCGCACCACGGATGATTACCAGGAAATGGCGGATGCCGGTGTGGTGGCGATCATTGAGCCTGCCTTCTGGGTGGGGCAACCGCGTACGGGCATCGATACCTTCAGGGATTATTACAGCAGCCTGATCGGCTGGGAAAGGTTCAGGTCTTCCCAGTTCGGGATCAAACATTATTGTACCATCGGACTTAACTCCCGTGAGGCAAACAATGAACCACTGGCGGAGCAGGTAATGGAAATATTGCCTTTGTTTATTTATAAAGAAGGCGTGGTAGGTGTAGGTGAAATAGGATTTGATGACCAGACGGCGGCGGAAGAAAAGTACTACAGGTTGCAACTGGAGCTGGCCAAAGAAGCAGGTCTGCCGGTGCAGATACATACCCCTCACCGGGATAAGAAAAGAGGTACTACCCGTAGCATGGATATTGCGCTGGAGCATGGACTTGACCCGGAGATGGTAATAGTAGATCATAACAATGAAGAAACGGTGAAAGAAGTATTGGACAGGGGATTCTGGGCGGCTTTTACCATCTACCCGTTTACCAAAATGGGAAATGAGCGGATGGTAGAGGTGGTGAAACAATACGGGACCCATCATATTATGGTCAACTCTGCGGCAGACTGGGGCATCAGTGATCCGCTGGCAGTTCCGAAAACGGCGGCGCTGATGAAACAACGTGGCATCAGTGAGGAGGATATTGAAAAGGTTACTTACCGGAATGCGATCACGGCATTCGGACAAAGCGGACAAATAGATGAGCATGACTTTGAGCGGGTCAAAGAAATTGACCAGTCCCGGAAATTCAATGGTAATACGGTATTGCGCGGCGGACAGCAGCCAAGGATCAACAAAGACTCTATTATCATAAAATAGTAAATGTGAGCGGTGAGTAAATTATACGCGGTGCTGCGGCTCATGCGGCCGGCAAATATCATAACAGCAGTTGCAGATATTTTGGCCGGCGCTGCCATTTCAGGTTATTTTTTACAGGGAAATATAGGTGTTGGGTTGTGGTGGCTGATTGCCGCTACCGCTTGCCTGTATAGCGGCGGCGTGGTGCTCAATGATGTGTTTGATGCCAGGCTGGATGCCGTGGAACGACCCGAGAGACCGATCCCCTCAGGTGTGATATCGGTTTCAATGGCAGCCTTGTTGGGTGGCCTGTTATTAGCGGGAGGACTTTTTTGCGCCGCTATGTCGGATGGGGTATACAGTTTATCTTCTTTGCTGGCAGCGCTGATCGCGTTGGCTTCGGTGGTATACGATAAATGGGGCAAGCATCATTTTTTCTGGGGTCCGTTGAATATGGGCATCTGCCGTGGACTCAACCTTTTGCTGGGCATGAGTATTTTACCACACAGTATTTTTGAAGCAGGATGGATCAGTGTAATACCGCTCATTTATATTGCAGCCATCACTATGATCAGCAGGGGGGAAGTGTATGGCGGTAATAAAAAGACCCTATATATAGCCGGCGTATTATACGCCATCGTAATACTGGCAGTAGCGCTGGCAGGTGTGTATAACAGGCAGGTGCTATGGACTTCCTGCATATTAGCGGCCTTTGTTTATATGATCTTTCCTCCATGGCTACACGCTGTAAAAACACCTTCAGGAAAAGCGATCGGCAAGGCAGTTAAAGCGGGCGTGATCGCGTTGATACTGATGAACGCCGCATGGGCGGCTGCTTTCGGCGCCCCGGTAGTGATGGTATGCATCGTGTTATTGCTGCCGGTGTCTATCGGGCTGTCGAGGTTATTTGCCGTTACCTGACTTATGGATGAAAGAATTAAATTTACACCCAATTTTAAAGCAGCGCCCGGATGATGTCCGGAAAGACAGAAGAGATGGAATATTTACAACAGCAATTCAGCGTAAGATTTGAATACACGGTTTTTTTCAGCAACAGATTATTCGATCCTGCAAATCCTGCGTTTCGTAACTTCCTGGCAGGGAATAAGGCGGATACAACAAAAAAGTTATTTTTTGTTGTAGATGGAGGGGTTGCCAAAGCACATCCTGCCCTGTTGGATGAGATACGAGGTTATCTTGGAGAGATACCCGGTTTTTACCTGGTCCCGGATATTTTGGTGATCCCGGGCGGAGAACAATGCAAAAATGATAATCGTTACCTCGACCAGATCATCGAGGCAGTTGATATATACGGAATTGACCGGCACTCTTATATCATTGCGATAGGAGGGGGCGCCATCCTGGACCTGGCAGGTTTTGGAGCGGCCGTATCACACCGGGGAATAAGGCATATCCGCATACCTACCACCGTTCTGTCGCAGAACGATTCCGGAATGGGGGTGAAGAACAGTATCAACTATAAAGGGAAAAAGAATTTTATCGGTTCCTTTGTTCCGCCGGTAGCGGTTTTTAATGACGCGGCCTTTTTAGAAACGCTCAGTATGAAGGACTACCGGTCCGGTATATCCGAAGCTGTGAAAGTAGCGCTTATTAAAGATGCAGCCTTTTTTTACTGGATCGCGGCGCATGCTGCTTCGCTGGCCGAAAGGAACGGGAAGGATATGCATTACCTGATCAAACAATGCGCCGGGCTTCATTTGCAGCATATAGCCAGCGGCGATGCCTTTGAAATGGGCTCTTCCCGCCCGCTCGATTTCGGGCACTGGAGCGCGCATAAGGTAGAGCAGCTCTCAGGGTTTTCCATCCGGCATGGCGAGGCGGTAGCGATGGGCATCGCGCTGGATACGGCATATTCGTACCTGAGCGGCAGGTTAAAAAAGGATGATGCGTTGAAAGTAACAGATACACTCCGGCACATCGGGTTTGCAATTACGCATCCCCTGATGGAAATAGAGGATGATAACAGTCCGGTGCTGAAAGGATTGAATGAATTCCGGGAGCACCTGGGAGGCAAGCTGACCATTATGTTACTGAACGATATAGGAACGGGGGAGGAGGTGCATGAATTAGATGCAGAATTATTGAAGAAGGCGGCAGCCTGGTTAAAAACAATAGCATAATGCAAAGATCTTCCGGAGAGATTACTTACTGTACCAATGTGTTGCCGGGTATTTCCTGGCCGGAACATTTTTTTCACCTGCAGAAAGCAGTGCCGGCCATAAAAGCAGCGGTCAGTCCCAATAAGCCGTTGGCTATCGGGCTGCGGTTGGCGAATGAGGCAAGTATGGTATTGCAGCAGCCTGCTGAGCGTGCTGTATTCAAAAAATGGTTGCAGGAGCATGATTGTTATGTGCCACTCATGAATGGTTTTCCCTACGGCAGTTTTCATGAAACGGTGGTGAAGGATCAGGTGCATGCGCCGGACTGGCTGACGGCAGAGCGGGTGGAATATACTATACGACTGGCGGAGATCCTGGCGGACCTGCTGCCTGCTGACATGGAAGGTGGCATATCTACCTCTCCTCTGAGTTACAGGTTCTGGCATGCAGCAGAAAGCCGGAAAGCGGTGCTGGAAAAAACAACGTTGAACCTGCTGAAGGTAGTAGAACGTTTGGTAAGATTGAAGCAGGAAACATCCCGGGTCATTCATATAGACCTGGAACCGGAACCGGATGGACTGATAGAAAATGGTACCGAATTCCTGGAATGGTATACCGGGTATTTATTACCCCTGGGAACCAGTTTCCTGGCGGATAAGCTGGGATGTGATGATAAACAGGCAGCAGAATGGATAAAAGCGCATGTGCATATCTGTTATGATATATGTCACTTCGCGGTTAACTACGAAGATCATGCTGCCATGATAAAAAGGTTACGGGAACTGGGCATTAAAATAGGCCGGGTGCAGGTTAGCGCTGCCTTAAAGGCTTTGTTGCCCGAAACCACCGGACAACGAAAAGATATCCTGGATGCTTTCAGGACATTTAACGAGGATGTGTACCTGCACCAGGTAGTGGCGCTGAAGAAAAACGGGGCGCAGCATAAATACCCGGACCTGCCGGAGGCGCTGAGCGAGGCTCCGGACGCTGATGTAGTGGAATGGCGTTCCCATTTTCATGTGCCGGTGTTTATAGAAAATTACGGGCTGTTGCAGTCCACGCAGAGAGATATCCTGGAGGTACTGTCATTACATAAACAGGAAAACCTGACCCGTTGGCTGGAAGTGGAAACCTATACATGGGCGGTATTGCCCGGGGATTTACAGCTTCCGCTGAATGATTCTATGATCAGAGAGCTGCAGTGGTTGCAACAGGCGCTCAATAATTAAATGGAACCTGTTATGCAAAAAACAGTTGTGATAGATGTAGTAGGATTGTCTGCCCCGCTAATAGGGGTGCATACGCCTTTCCTGCATGAATATATACGATCCAGGCAGCTAAGCCTGGTAAAGCCGATGTTGCCTGCGGTAACTACTTCGGTACAATCTACCTATGTTACCGGTAAATGGCCATCCGAACATGGAATTGTAGGAAACGGCTGGTACGATCACCGGGATTGTGAGGTCAAGTTCTGGAAGCAATCCAACAAGCTGGTATCAGTGGAGAAAATATGGGAACGGGCAAAGAAAGCAGATCCCGCTTTTACCGTTTCCAAAATGTTCTGGTGGTATAATATGTATTCAACAGCGGATTATGCAGCTACCCCCCGGCCCAATTATCTCGCCGACGGAAGGAAGATGCCGGATTGTTATACCCATCCGGCAGGATTGAGGGACGAGCTGCAAAAAGGGTTCGGACAGTTCCCCTTATTCAGCTTCTGGGGACCCAATGCCAATATCCGGTCAACACAATGGATTGCAGATGCAACGATCTATACAGATAAAAAATATGATCCGGTGCTCACACTGGCTTACCTGCCGCACCTGGATTACTGCCTGCAGAAATTCGGGCCGGGTGCACCGGAAATTGCCGTGCACCTGAAGGAAATTGATGATGTGGTGAAGCAACTGATCACCTACTACCAGCAAAAGAATGCCCGTATTATTGTACTGTCCGAGTATGGGATTGCGCCGGTCAGCCATCCTATCCATTTAAATCGCTTGCTGAGAGATGCCGGACTGCTGGCGGTACGCGTAGAAAGAGGACTGGAGCTGCTGGATGCAGGCGCTTCCCGTGCATTTGCAGTGGCAGATCACCAGGTAGCCCACGTGTACCTGAATGACCCGTCCGTAAAAGATACGGTAAGAGCTATCCTGGAGCATACGAAAGGCGTTGCAGAGGTGCTGGATAAAGAACAGCAGCAGGTACGTCATATCACCCATGAACGTTCGGGAGATTTTGTGGTGGTAGCGGATGCGGATAGCTGGTTCACTTATTATTTCTGGATGGATGATGCGGTGGCGCCTGATTACGCCCGCGTGGTAGATATTCATAAAAAGCCCGGCTATGATCCGGTAGAGCTGTTCATGACCTCGAAGCTCAGGGCAGGGTATAAGCTGCTCCGGAAAAAAGCAGGCTTCCGGTATGTAATGGATGTGATCCCCCTTGACGCCACGCTGGTAAAGGGATCGCATGGGGCGGTACATGTAGACAAGGCATATTACCCGGTATTGATAACAGATCAGCCTGTGCCGGGAAAGACAGAACTGGAAGCCATCGACGTGTATGATGTGATATGGCAACATCTTAATGCTGGGGTTAAACCAACGTCCTGATATCTGTTCTTTTTCCCGCAGACGGCGCAGATGAATGCTGATTGTATCAGGCTAACTTCTGCGGAGATCCGCGAAATCTGCGGGAGATCTGTCCGGGAAAGACAGAACTGGAAGCCATAGATGTGTATGACGTGATATGGCAACATCTTAACGGCTAGTTCAGAATAATGAAGTACACAAGAGAAAATTTTCCGGAAATAGTATCGGTACGGTCTAAATGGTTAACTTCTTTGGTAGCGGGATTTGGACGGACCTTTTTTATAGCAGTACCGCTCTCAGCTTTGTTGCTGTTGATCATTACATTTAATGCGGGAAATGTTCCGGCAGGCATCAAAATTTTAATAGCTGTTTTTGCCCTGTTGCTTTTATATTTTTTCGGACGGCTGTTAATAAGCATGAAAAAAGAAAAAAAGCATACAATAACCCGGGTGGTAGTGAACAATACCGGGCTTCATCATTATGTTAATGAAAGCCCGGTAAAGTCTATAACGTATGAAGCGATGGCCCGGAACCCGGAAAATGGAATATATGATATATTGCTGGATGATCCCGGTGATACAGACCGTCCTTATGAAATATGCATTTTTGTGTATGAAGCCGGAATGGATAAAATCCGGAGAAAATTGGTTCTTTTAGAAGCCGGCTTTGTTATAGCGAACGGCAATTTACTGAAACGGCATTTCCTGAATGGGATATCAGTTTTCCGCCCCGATCTCAAAATTGCTCCTAATGTTTTAACGCATTTTAGAATGTGAGTCCATGGTCTTCCGTCATCTCAATTCTGCCCGTTGTTTTCCTCCAGTGCAGGAATAGCAGAAAGCGCATGAATACCTGTCCCCGTTCTTTCGAATGCAAAACAATATGTTCCGTTGGTGATCACCAGGTAGGGAACCGGTATCGACATATTATAACGAAGTATCTGGTTCAGAACAGGCTCATTGAGTTCAGTCCCCATTTCTTTACACTCCACTATCAGTGAAGGGATTCCGCCGGTGGTATAGATCACGATGTCGCAGCGTTTGATCAGTTCACCCAGCCGGATCTTTTTTTCTACTGCTATCAGGGAGGGAGAATACCCTTTCGATTGTACCAGGTACTGCAGGAAATTTTGCCTTACCCATTCCTCTGGTGTTAATACCACCCATATTCTTCTGATAGGGTCAAAAATAAAATCTTTACCGGCTTCGTTTTTAATCTTATATTGGTATGGAGGGTATTCTATTTTGATCATGTCCCGTGCGACAGCTGTAAAAATAGTCAAATTACGAGTTATGAAGACAAAAGAGGAAATTGTAAAAAACTGGTTGCCGAGATATACAGGTGAAAAGCTGAAAAACTTCGGGAAATATATACTGCTCACTAATTTCGGTAATTATGTAGAATTGTTTGCCGCCTGGCATGAAGTAGAAGTGACCGGCAGGGACAAACCTATGCAATGCGCCACTTCCGGTGGCATCACCATCATAAACTTTGGTATGGGCAGCCCGGGCGCCGCCACCGTCATGGATCTGCTGACAGCCATCGAGCCCAGGGCCGTATTGTTCCTTGGCAAATGCGGCGGACTGAAAAAGAGAAATAAGATCGGAGACCTGATATTACCGATAGCGGCTATCCGCGGCGAGGGTACTTCCAATGATTATTTTCCACCTGAAGTGCCTGCCTTACCGGCTTTTGCGCTGCAGAAAGCCACATCTACCACTATCCGCGATTATAAAGTGGATTATTGGACCGGAACGGTATATACCACCAACAGGAGGGTTTGGGAACATGACGAGGAATTCAAGGCTTACCTGCAAAAGATCAGGGCGTATGCCATTGATATGGAAACAGCTACTATTTTCTCCGTAGGGTTTTATAATAAAATACCTACAGGGGCATTGCTCCTGGTGAGCGATCAGCCTATGATACCAGAAGGTGTGAAAACCTCTGCCAGCGATAAAAAAGTGACAAATAAGTATGTGCAGAATCACCTGAAGATCGGCATCGACTCATTAAAGCAGCTGATCAACGATGGCTTAACCGTGCGGCACCTGCGGTTTTGAGAAAGGTGGAGGAAAACAAATTAAATATTATAGTTGATAATGCTTTTATTGCGTACCTTTGCACGCTGTATAAATATAGTTAATATTTACATGAACCCTGGTACCGTAAGATCAGGCTTAAGATTTCCCAAAATCTCCCTTCAGACTTACTTCCCGCAAGTTTCATGTGCCTATTGCAGAAAATTAATAACTCATAAATGAAACTATCACAATTCCGTTTCGACTTACCGCTGAATCTTATTGCCCAACATCCTGCCAAAAAAAGAGAAGATGCCCGCATGATGGTCGTTCACAGGGACACCGGCAACATTGAAAACAAACATTTCCGGGACATTCTTGATTATTTTGATGACAAGGATGTTTTCGTGGTCAATAATACCAAGGTTTTTCCGGCCCGTATGTATGGCCGTAAGGAAAAAACGGGTGCAAAGATCGAGGTCTTTCTGCTCCGTGAATTGAACGCCCAGAACAGGCTGTGGGATGTGATCGTAGATCCCGCCCGTAAAATAAGGGTGGGCAACAAGCTGTATTTCGGAGAAGCCGAGGAACTGGTAGCGGAAGTGATAGACAACACCACTTCCCGGGGAAGGACCATCCGTTTCCTGTTTGATGGTTCTGATGCGGAGTTCAAGCAGGTATTGAACAGCCTCGGTGAAACGCCGCTGCCGAAATATATCAAGCGGAAACCTGATGAAGAAGACAGGGAAAGATACCAGACCGTATATGCGAAACATGAAGGAGCGGTAGCAGCTCCGACAGCGGGCCTGCATTTCAGCATTGAGCTGATCAAAAGACTGGAAATTAAAGGAATCCGCTTTGCGGAAGTGACACTGCATACCGGCCTGGGCACCTTTCGCCCGATAGAGGTGGAAGACCTGAGCAAGCATAAGATGGATGCTGAGTATTACCGCATCGAAGAGAAAGCCTGCGCTATTGTAAACAAAGCCCGCCAGGACAACAGGAGGATCTGTTCGGTGGGTACTACAACCATGCGTGCGCTGGAATCTTCTTTTACGGCAGAAAAGCTGTTGAAGCCATCCGAAGGATGGACGAATATATTCATTCACCCGCCTTATAATTTTTCTATTGCCGATTCCCTGGTGACCAACTTCCATTTGCCGAAAACAAGCCTGCTGATCATGACCTGTGCGTTTGCGGGCTACGACCTGGCTATGGAAGCATATAAAAAGGCGATCAAGGATAAGTATCGTTTCTTTAGCTATGGAGATGCGCTGCTGATCATCTAAAGAAAAAACAATACTATAAATAAACCATTAAGGCAATAAGAAGCATTAAGAGAAGCCTTAACTTCTTAATGGTTTAAAATAAAAAAATCCGGCGTATGCCGGATTTTTTTATAGCGTGGTTGATCGATCATTGATCATGTCCTGCAGGAACCGGTCTTACAGTGGTGTTGCCGCCTCCATTAAGCGTGAGGTTTACGGGCTTGTTGGTTGTCCAGTTTCCGCGGGTGAAGTCGGGAATGTCCACTGTGCGGGATTTGTTTGCGACAGATTGCTCACTCAGTGGACCTACTACAGACCATGCTGCCGCATCATACACATCCTGGTCCAGCGGTAACCCGTTTCTCAGGCAATCGATCAGGCGCCAGTCCATGATAAAGTCCATTCCGCCATGTCCGCCTACTTTTTTGGCGATCTCTCCAACATGTTTCACTATTTCAGGAGTATATTTTTCATATAATGCTTTTAATTCTTCCGGCTTGATCCATTCGTGTCCGAATGCGATTCTTTCCGGCGACGGATACTTGCTGGCAATTCCTTTGGTTCCGCTTATCAGGTGAATTCGGGAATAGGGCCTAGGCGTGGTCACATCATGCTGTATCATCATGGTCTTTCCCTTGTTGGTGCGGATCAGCGTCGAGTTCATGTTGCCCCTGTAAGGCTTGTCAGCGTATTCTTTATAAAAAGAGTCTTGTGCTGCTTTTTCCTTTGCCAGCGCATTCATCATAAAGTCGGCAGATGACATGGATACCATGTGATCCATTTTGTCGCCGCGGTTGATGTCCAGGCATTGGGCTATAGGCCCCAGTCCGTGTGTGGGATACAGGTTGCCGTTATGCCCGATATTGGCTTTCAGTCGCCACATGTCGGAATAGCTTGTTTTCTCAAAGTTCTGGTCAAGCAGATCATGTATATAAGCACCTTCCGCGTGCACCAGCTCACCGAACAGACCGTTGCGGGTCATGTTTAACGTCAGCAATTCAAAGAAGTCATAACAGCAATTCTCCAGCATCATACAATGCTTCTTTGTTTTTTCAGATGTTTCCACCAGTTCCCAGCATTCGTCTACCGTTACGGCAATAGGCACTTCGGACGCGGCATGTTTTCCCTGCTTCATGGCATATACGGCCATAGGGGTATGCAGGTGCCAGGGGGTGACAATATATACCAGGTCTATATCTTTGCTCTCACAGAGTGTTTTCCATCCGTTCTCTCCCGTGTATTCCCTTGCCTTGGCAATACCCATATCCGTTAGCACCTTTTGTGCCTTGCCGATCAGTTCCGGGCGTTTGTCACACAGCGCTTTTATTTCTACTCCTTCAATAAATGACATGCGTTTTACAGCTCCCATTCCCCGGTTACCGAGGCCTATAAAGGCAACCCTTACTGTTGGTATCTTGGGTGCGGCATAACCACACATATTGAATGTGCCGGGCTGCCAGGCTGCAGGGTTTTCAAACAAATCACTTCTTTCTCCGGAAACAGCCGGCAGACCGGTGGCTATTGCTCCGGATCCAAGGGCTATATTTCTCAGGAACTTTCTGCGAGAGGAACTCATGGTGTGCAAGTTTTTAATAATAAATAATTTAATCCTTTACTAAGATCATTAATTTAATGCAATAACTGCTTAAAAATATAATTTTAAGCAAACGATTGATTACAGCAAACCTGTCAGCTGAATAACAGCATTGCAATGACCAGCGTAACGATGATGTTGAACAATTGGGCTATTAAAAAGGCATACATAGGCTTCAGGTTGTTCAGTTGCAGCAGCTCACGGAAATTGGTTTCCAGACCAATGCTGGTGAAAGCAAGCGCAAACCACAGCGACTGTATTTGCTTAAGCGGCGCCTTTGCCTCCCTGATAGCTTCAGGACTAAGTACAAAGGAGAATAACAGGGAAGCCGCAACGAAACCGACCACAAATTTGGGAAACCTTTCCCAGATCATTTTCAGGGTAGGTTTGGTATCGGAATCCAACCCTTCTTTTTTGGTATAGGTCCAGTAAACAGAAATAGCAAATGCAGCAATACCCAACAGTACATTCTGCGAAAACTTTACGATCGTGCTTATTTTCAATGCTTCATCTCCTACCAGCGAGCCGGATGCTACTACCGCCCCCGTGGTATCTATGGTGCCACCCAGCCAGGCGCCCGTGACGGCTTCGGGAAAATGAAAGTAATTGGCAATATAAGGCATGATGATCATCATAGGAACAGCGGTAAGCAGCACGACCGATACTACATACGACAGCTTTTTTGAGTCGCCTTTAATGGCGCCGGCAGTGGCTATGGCCGCCGATACACCGCAGATAGATACGGCGCTGGCAAGCATCATGCTCAGTTCGCTGTCCACTTTCAGCTTTTTACAGATCCAGTAGGCAAAATACCAGACTGAAATCACCACGATCACAGCCTGCAGTAAACCCTTTGAACCGGCTTTTAAAACATCTCCAAAAATCACAGAAGTACCTAGCAATACAAGGCCGATCTTCACAAATAACTCCGTTGTCAGGGTTTCCTTGAACCAGGCTGGTAATTTGATGGTGTTGCTGACCAGCAGACCTAATGCAAGACTAAAGATCACCGTCTCGAAATTGGTTTCTTTTACTGCTTTATTTCCGGACAGGATCAGGGCTAACAGCGTTAAAACGAATACCACGGGAAATACGATCAGTACATTCCTGATGGGGCGTCCTGTAAGCATAAAAGCAGCCACTGCCGTTATATAGGTAATCAAAAACAGGTTGATGACTGCTACCATATTAGCGCCTGAAAAAATAGTCCCTAACTGAGAGAAGCCATCCCAGCTGAAGGTGGGTTCGGGAAGTTTTACACCGGTAAGCACCAGGAAGATGCTGGCAAAGCCGAGAATAACAACCGTCCAGTCTTCAGAAACCGAAAAGCTTTTTTTTAAAGAAGACATACGTTAATTGCTTTGAGATATCGTTACAAAAATGGGTGTGAAAGGTAAATAATATTCAGGTATCTTTTGCTCCTTTTAATGATACTACCGTTGTAATGTCTCTTTTACTGTAAACGAAGCGGAATACCAAAAACAAAAAAAGCCACTATAAAGTGGCTTCTTGGATATTATTGAGTTTTATTTTATTGTTATCTCCTGTTGGAATATATCAGGATGTACTGTACCAGGGTAACGATGGAAGCGATGGCAGCTACTACATAGGTCATGGCAGCCCATTTAAGCGCATCTTTTGCCTGGGGATATTCCTGGTCATTGGTAACGTTGGTATGCTGTAACCAGGCCAAAGCCCTGTTACTGGCGTCAAACTCTACCGGCAGTGTCACCACAGAAAATAAGGTGGTAAGGGCAAAGAGAATAATACCAATCAGCAACAACTGCGGAAAAACCTTTACAAGTAAGATTCCCCCGATCAAAACCCACTGTACCATAGAAGAGCTGAATTGCACCACAGGCACCAGCCTGCTCCTGAGCATCAGCCATTTATAGGAAGTGGCATGTTGTACGGCGTGCCCGCATTCGTGGGCAGCTACTGCTGCGGCAGCCACAGAGACGCCGTTATAGACATCAGGGCTCAGGTTCACCGTCTTATTCATGGGGTTATAATGGTCGCTTAAAAAACCGTTTGAACTGGTTACCGTTACATCATATATACCATTTTCTTTTAACATCTTCTCTGCTACTTCTTTTCCGGTCAAACCGCTGTTCAGGCGCATCTTGCTGTACCGCATGAACTTACCCTTCAACTGCATGCTTACCAGCATACTGATCCCGACAAAAATTAATGACACAATCCAAATTGATCCCATTGTATTTTTTTTAGTTTATTTAGTATCAAACTTATTACCATTTTGCGGTTTTACCATAAAATGACAGGGGTTATTCGTCTTGTCTGTTGTTTTGTCTGTTATGTAAAATAATTAATATTTGTTTGTGTCAAATTGGCAAAAGAAGCAGCCGGAATAATTCTATAATTATTTTTCAAATAATTGATAATCAGTAATTTATTTTCACTTTCCTCCTGAACAACGGGATGGAAAGTTATCAACAAAATCCAAAATTAATTTTGTTATGTTTGAGCAATTTGTAATTTAGTGCTAGAATTTAATGGGTTAGTAAGTACTAAAGGGTCGGCGAAAGTTGGCCCTTTTTACTTTTTAAAAACCGGTATCATTCATAACAGATTTTTGGATGTCGGATGGATGAAAATATTTTATGCCGGGAAGAAATTGTCTTTTCCTTTTTCCTTTATTGCTGAAATTTTAAAATGCTTCAGACGGGTTATAAAATTCCGGGCTATTATTACTTAGTTCCATCAAATTTCAAAAACAGGTGTTTGGTAACAAGACGATTGAATATGGATGAAGAAGTATACCCGGGATTTAGATGGTGCTGTCAGTTTGCATGTTATCACTAATGTATCATTCACGTACCTTTAGCAAATGAGTAAAGTTAAAACCGCATTTTTTTGTAATAACTGCGGATATGAATCTGCGAAGTGGACAGGAAGGTGTCCTTCCTGTGGCGAATGGAATAGTTTTATTGAGGAAGTAATTGAGAAAGCCGATAAAAATAATAAAAGCTGGAAGGGATATAACAATGACCAGGCGCCTGGTGTAAAAACTATTGCCCTGAATGCGATCACTGGAGGAGAAGAAAAACGGATCATCACGCCGGATGCGGAACTGAACAGGGTATTGGGAAAAGGTATTGTTGCAGGCAGCATTGTGTTGGTAGCCGGTGAGCCGGGAATAGGAAAGTCTACTTTGTTTTTGCAGAACGGCTTATTGTTACAGAACGTTGTGACGTTGTATATCAGCGGTGAGGAAAGCGAGCAGCAGATCAAAATGCGGGCAGACCGGTTGGGGATTGCCAACGACAATTTTTATTTGCTTACCGAAACTTCCACGCAAACCATCTTCCAGGAAATAAAGAAGCTGAAGCCGCAACTGATAATAGTAGATTCTATCCAGACACTGCACTCACCTTATATAGAATCTTCGGCGGGGAGTATTTCTCAGATAAGAGAATGTGCTTCGGAGTTTCAACGTTTTGCCAAAGAAACGAATACGCCTGTTTTTTTGATCGGGCATATTACCAAAGAGGGCAACATTGCCGGTCCTAAAATACTGGAGCACATGGTGGACACCGTGTTACAGTTTGAAGGGGATCAACATTATGCTTACCGTATTCTCCGTACATTAAAAAACCGTTTTGGATCTACTTCCGAGCTGGGTATATATG
>CAKSVK010000023.1 GCA_934502905.1 uncultured Chitinophagaceae bacterium | reverse complement strand
GCCCCAGCCTACCAATGTTAGATTACCACTATATTTTCCCCCGCAACTATACTGCTGTGCAGCGCCGGGGTTAGCAACATTGCTCACCAGAAACTTATTAGCTATGGTTAACGGTATAAGTGCAGCGCCGGGGTTGGTGGTTACCCGGTAATATATTTTCACAACAACGGAATCGCCGTCATTGTATTTTGTATAACCTGCAGGTAAAGCACAGCCACCGATACTGTTAAGCGCATCTATGCTGAAGTCAACCTTTCTGGTATTGGTTGTGCCGCCTGAAATCGGCACGTTGTTACAGGTGTAGAAAGGAGTGTTGTTTCCGGAAGCATATATCTGAACTGCTGCATACAGGTTGGCAAAATAAGTGCTGTACCCGGATAATGTATCAACAGCATAGCCAAATCTCAACCCGTTCGGTGCCAGAGGCGTGCCTACATTAATGCGTCCATGAAATGCAGCCTCGATCGTATCGCCGATCATGGCGTAATTGGTTCTTACTTTGCTCATATCTATTGTTCCGGCTGCATCTGCAATTCCGTCATTGTTATTATCGGGCAACCCGTAATTAACACGTTTAAAAGAGAATCCATTAAAGCTCATTCCTCCATTTACGCCACATGCCTCAGGACAAATCAACCCGATGCTGTTGCTTACGGCAGGCATCTGCTCTTCATTAGCGCAGGTGGTCATTGCCTTTATATAACTTTTCAACACCACATTATTACCATTACCCGTTGCCGTACAGTTCAGGCCAAGGTTTTTGAATGTGAGGATTGCTCCCTGCATTCCATTAATAGTGAATGCGCCGCTTACCGGGTAAGTAATAGTTACTGTTTTAGTGCCTGCATTATAGGCGAAGCCTGTGGGAGAACCGTAAGCTGTTCCATTTTTTGTAAGTGTTACATCTGAGGCATTACCGCTGAAATTTATTTTATCGGGTAAAATAAGCTCGAACCGGATATATGATCCCGTTGCGCCTGTATATATGTATACACCTGAGTTAGCCTCCGAAAAAGTATATGAAAAATCATAATTATTTCCTGCTTCCATGTTAACAGGAATGGTGGATAATGTATTGATTCGTATTTGCTGGTAGTTTCTTAAAAACATGGCTACAGGCGATATGGTTGTGCCACAGGCCTCACTATAGGTATATCTCAGCAGTCCTCCGCTCACTTCCATAGTATTGGTTGGATTAACAGCGGGTAACGGGCTGTTTAATTCGTTGTAGGTAATATATACTGTATCACCATTGTTGATAACGGGAATATTTATTTTTACGCTGCTGGGTAAACCTGCTATGGCACTTCCGGGAGTGGTAAACGAAGCTGTTGATGTTAATGGTAGTGGAGCCCATGTGCCGTTAATACCTGTTTTGTACGTGAAGTTGGAATAAGCTGATTGACCTCCGGCTGTATAGGACCTGGCGGGGTTGAAGTATTGGGTGCTTGCTACCGAGCTCCATGCGCTGGAAAAGAGGTTCATATCCAGGTTGTATAATGGAGCGGTTCCGGTATTGGCAAAAGCTACCGTTTGCGTATATGGGGTACCGCGGCATATAAGGGCGTTCATCCCTGTAGTAATTACCTTTAGTGATGGTGCAAAAGAGCTGTTTACCGTTGCACCTGCTGTTGCTGCAGCGCTTACATTATTAATCGCACATATACTACCGTTACATCCAAAATATGCGTTCAGCCTGGTTTGCAGGTAACACTTATTTACAATTTTTATATTTTGAGTAAGTACAGTGCTTTGCCCCTGTAACAGGCTGGGACCGGATAACAAAAAAGTATTGATCGTATCAGTGCCCGAAACCGTTTTTGTTGTTGAAACGCTCCATCCATTATCAACAGCAAATCCTGTAATCGTAAACCCGTTCCCGCTGGTATCTTTCAACGTAATTTGAGAAACCGCTCCCAAACCGTTATTGGTAATGGTAATATTCCTGTTATAGGCATCTCCAACAGCGCCGTTGTAATTATCATTGGTGATGGAAGTAAAGCTTAATGCTGCGCTTTGTGTATTGAATGTATTACTTGTTACCACGTATGAGCCCATGCATGCAGAGGTGAGCGTGTATTTTGCCTGGCTGTTGGTTGTAGTGGCCGTTCCTATAGCGCTGCAATCTGCATAAGCTTCGTAGCTTATAACTGTTGAATCAGGTGATGCCGGAATACCGGTTACCTTAAGTTGTGCTGTTGTGGCTGTTGCGGATACCTGGCTTACGGTTCCTGATCCTGCTGAAACTATAGCAGACCCGTCTATATAAACATACCCCGCAGGCAGCAGTATATCAATGGTGCCCTCCAAACATGGGCTGCTGCTGCCGATTATTTTAATTTTGAAGATAGCATTGCCATTACACACGCTGATGGGTGTGACAGGTGCGCCATAAGTGGGTTGAAGCGTTTGCGCCTCAGCTTTGCCGATCAGGAAAAAGCATATAATTATATAAGCACCCCTGATAAGTAAGCTCAGGAAAGGGTTTTTCATAAGTCTCAAGGATATTATATTTGATAATTGAATATATCTAAGCAGTCGGATAAAAGAGAACCATTATATCTAAGTATTTACCATTAATTAACATTCAGGCAGGAAATTTATTGTGTGGTAAAATTTCTTAAGTGTAATTAATTGATCTGTCGCCCAGAAAGGGCCTGAGAGTAACTTAAATGGACCTTTTACCAAAATGTCGCTTCTGCGGAGCTTGAGAGTGGAATCAATCATTAATATTATAAGCTGATAGTCTGCCCGGGTGCCGGCCTCCGGTATGCTGCATTTTACAGGGGATTTGTAAAGAACGTCTGCTTCCCGGCATAAGCTGTAAGGTAACTTTCTCAACCTGTTACTGGTCTTTGATTCTACGACGAACGATAAAATTTACAGTGCTTCTTTGCCAAAATCGAAGGAATCTACCGGAACTTCGAAAATATCGGTTTTTTCTGCAATATTTCTTCTTTTTAAATGTTTTTATCTACTGCGTAAGTGTAAATTCTTATTGATTGGTAATATAATACTTAGGGCGTATTCCAATCTCCGCTTTCAAGTTTTCCGGTCAGTGGAGACACCCAACTGTGAAAAATTGAACTTTTTTGTCGCAGGTAAATATGCCCTGTTAGTGTCATGTCAGCGATAAAACGACGGCTAATATTTCCCGCTGATTTCGCAAATAAGCGCAGAAGGCTTTGATTATCTGCGGAATTCAGCGGAATCTGCGGGAGATCTCAAATGAAAATTCATGTTTGACATGACACTAGGTTAATGGACGACAAGCTAAAACATACGCTTTTATCAATGGACACTGATTTTAAAACCTTATGATCATGAAGGTGTTTTTATCCCTGGTAATACTGCTGTTAGCGCTTAACAGCTATTCACAAACAACCTATACCTGGAACGGATCAGCTTCTGCTGTATGGGCAAACCCTTCTAACTGGACTCCTTCCGGTATTCCGGGAGCGGCAGATAATGTTCAGATCGGAGCGGCTGCCAATGCATGCTCCTTAGGCTCACATACTGCCATTCATAACATTACCCTTTCCGGTGGCGGCATGCTGGAGCTTAATGGTAATACGTTGACCATCAACGGTACAACCGCAACATTTTCATCAGGTACCATACAAAACGGCCAATTGACGGTTACCGGCGCTGTCAGCACCAGCATGGGGCCATCGGCAGTAACCATGAACTGTAATGTGAGCATTCATTCCGGGTCCATCAGTATGCGAAATGTTGTTTTCCGGGGAATTACAGATATAACCAAAACAGGCGCAAGTGATGATGTCAGCAACGGGGGAAATACATTTCATGATGCGGCAAACATTACAAATGCAGGGGCAGGTGCCTGGAGAACTGGCGTGAGTACAGCAGATACATATCAACAGTCCGCTACATTCAATAATACGGGCAGTGGTATTATGTCCATTGCAAATAACAGCACCGGCAATTATTTCGGGGGGGTAGCTACATTCAATAACATAACTACAAATCCCGGTTCTCTTATATATGTGAGCGTTACCTCTGCAGGTACAGTGTTTAATAACGATGTGGTTGTATCCTCAACCGGGGGGCAGGGAATACAGTTTTGTTCAAATACTTCCGCATCGGCCACCATTGCTGCAGGTCGTTCTGTATCAATCGGCGGCAGCGGATTTTCCGGTGGAACCCTTCTGCTCCGGCAGCTTACCCAATCCGGTAACGCTCCCATGACCCTTACGGCCACAGGGACGGCAGAAATAAAATTAGGACCGTCTTCCAGCTTTGGAGGCGCCTTAACCGTGCAGGCACCTAATATTTATACTACCAGTTCTGTTTTTAATGACGTGGTGAGTTTAACAAAAACAGACGGCACTAATTCAAATTCTTCTGCAGGCGGTAACACTTTTCATACCACGCTTACAATAAATTACTTTTCATCTGCCGGTACCGGTTACTGGTCTTTTGCGAACGGGAACCCTGATATTTATAACGGGGACGTATACGTGAACAATAACAGCCTGGACAGGATCATTTTGGGTCATAATTCAGGCAATAACCAGTTCAATGGAGATGTTATTATAACCCAGGTGGGGGCATCTGCAGGTGTTGCGCTTACCTGGAGTACAGGATCGTCCATCACCCTGGCTGCCGGTAAAACAATATCAATTGGCGCCGCCGGCTTTGATGCCGGTTATTTATATATCCAGGGACTTACCCAATATGGAAATACGCCGGTCAATTTGGTAACCGCCGGTACTTCTTCCATATATGTGGGTGTAGGAGCAGGGCAAAATTTTTCCGAGATAGGTGGTCCTCTTTCAATTTCCGCCCCCGACATATATATCAGGGGTGCCACTTTCCATAGTGACGTAACGATCACAAAAACAGGTGGCATCAACAATCACAATGAAGGAAAGCTTAATATTTTTAATGGAAAGCTGACGATCAACCAGGAAAGCAATACCGGTTATTTTATGCTGGGATACCAGTCGAAAGACCAGTTTAACGATGATATTGTTGTAAACAGCAGTGGTTCAGGGAGCATTAACCTGGGATGGAATTCAGGATATGGCAGACCTGTGCTGGCTGCGGGAAAAACAATATCCATTGGCGCTTCGGGGTTTAGTGCCGGTCAGCTTCAACTGGGCGGCTTCAGGCAGGAAGGATCACAACCTCTTCATCTCAGCTTAACGGGTAGCGCTTCCTTTCATATCGTTTCCAACGATTCGGTATGTATTATCAATGGACCGCTTTCGGTGACATCACCGGATATATACATAAGAGGTGGGGTCTTCAACAATACTACTACACTGACAAAAACAGGTGGTATCAACAATCACAATGGAGGAAAGCTTAATATTTTTAATGGGAAGCTATCGATCAACCAGGAAAGCAATACCGGTTATTTTATGCTGGGATATCAATCGGATGACCAGTTCAACGATGATATTGTGGTGAGCAGCAACGGTTCAGGGGGCATTCACCTGGGGTGGAGTACAGGAACGGGCAGGCCGGTGCTGGCTGCCGGTAAAACGATCATAACGGGCGGAACAGGTTTTAGCGACGGCTATCTGAGCTTAAATGGATTTACCCAGATGGGCAGCGCACCTGTAAATCTTCTGCTGACAGGGATCAGCACTTATTTCCGGGTTGGTAATAATTCGGCAATTGGTGGTGCTTTTACCATAAGCAGCCCGGGCATTTATCTCGATGGCTGTACATTTAATGGCACTGCAGACATTACAAAAACAGGTGATAATTCCAACTCATCCCGCGGCGGAAATATTTTCAACGGACACTGCAGCATTACCAATAACGGCAACAGCTACCTGCTATTGGGAAATAGCGAACCCGATATATGGAATGCAGATGTACAATTTACCAACAACGGTACCAACAGAATATTGCCTGCATGGGGTTCCGATGGTAACCAGTTTAACGGAAATATTGATGTCAACTCTTCTGCCGGCGCAACAGGAATACATTTTTGTGGCGGGAACTCTACTGCTACCGCTACGCTGGCAGCAGGTGGTACTATCACAAGCTCAAATGGTTTCGACGGAGGCTACCTGATATTACGCCAGTTTACCCAACTTGGAAATGCGCCGGTAAGCCTTAGTTTCGGTAGTACTGCCGGCTATCTGCAATTCGGACCTTCGTCGTCGTTTGGTGGAAATATCAATACGGTCACCCCTGGCATACTTTTTCACGGGTCCATTTTTTTCGGAACTGTTCACAGCGTTAAATCCGGTGCTGATCAGAATACCAGCAGCGGCGGCAATATTTTTCACAATAATACCACCATCACCAATGCCGGTACCGGCAGCATATTGATGGGCAATGGCAACGGGGATATTTTCAATAATATTGCTACGTTTAATAACACCGGTTCTGCCAGCTTATATATAGCTTACAACAGCAGTAATAATATTTTTAACGGCGTTACTACATTTAATAATGCTGCTGCTGCCGACAGGCTGATCTATGTGAGTCAGTATTCTGCGGGAACTGTCTTCAATGATGATATATTTGTTTCTTCTATAAGCGGGTCGGGTATTTATTTCTGTTCCGGCAATGCCACGGCAACAGCTACGCTGGCTACAGGTAAAACCATAGCTATAGGTCCGGGAGGATTTACATCCGGCACCCTAATGCTGAAGCAGTTTACGCAGTTGGGGAATGCCCCGGTAGACTTACCCATGGCTGCTACCTCCACTATCTTGCGGTTTGGACCTTCTTCCGCGTTTGGTGGTAATGTAACTTCCAGCAGCGCAGAACTGTCTTCAATGATGATATATTTGTTTCTTCTATAAGCGGGTCGGGTATTTATTTCTGTTCCGGCAATGCCACCGCCACCGCTACGCTGGCTGCAGGAAGAACCATCAGCATTGGTCCGGGTGGTTTTTCATCCGGTACTTTATTGTTGAAGCAATTTACACAACCCGGATCTACAGCCCAGGCGCTTGCGCTAACGGGTACCGGCAGGCTGGTGGTTGGGCCTTCCTCTTCGTTCGGGGGTACCGTAAGTATCAGCAGCCCCGGCATATTATTCAACGGGACTGTTTTTTCATCCCAGGTATATGCTACCAAAACCGGTAGCTCGAATGATGCAAGCGCCGGTAATAACATATTTAACGGTCCGTTTTTCTTTATTAATGAAGGAACGGGATATTCCCTGTTTACGAATTCGGCACCGGATATATACAATGATCATGTGCGCCTTGAAAAGGCAGGGAGCGGGCTGATCTATCCTAACTATAACCAGGCCGGTACCTATAACGGCAACCTGAGCATATCGTCCGGCACTGTTATTACATTCGGGTCAAATACAGGCACTGCCATATTCAATGGTGCTGGTGCACAAGCCATATCCGTTTCTCCGGGTACCCCCACACCGGTATTTTCCAGGCTGGACATTCGCAATACCGGTTCTGGTGTTACACTTAATGCTGCTGTCAATGTGTCGAGGACGCTTGCGCTTACATCCGGCTTGCTGCATACCAATGCTACCAATATTGTAACCATGCTGAATAATTCTGCTGTAGCTGCCGGCAATGCATTGTCCGCCAGCTATGTAAACGGACCGATGCGTTACCAGAAATCCAGCTCAGGTACAAGCGTATTGAATTTTCCGGTTGGTAAGCAAGCAGACTGTCGCCCGGTAATACTTACCGTGTCGCATACTAACTCTTCGTTATACACGTATTATGTAGAGCTGCATAATGCCAGCGCCGCCGCATTAGGATATACTTTACCACCGCTGGTAGACTCAGTATCCCGGGTACATTATTATACCATTAACCGGTTAAATGCCTCCGGTGTCAGCCAGCCGGCAACCGGACTCAGCGGTAACCAGACCATTGAGGTATTTTTTGGAGAGAACGATCTGGTTACTAACGGAAATGCTACCACGATCGTGAAGACTACACCGGCTGCTCCCAATGAATGGAGTGATATCGGCGGAGCAGGCGCACCTGCATATGATGGTGGACTCAACCTGACGGGTAGTATCAGATCTACTTCTACGCCTGCGGCATTCAATTCCTTCTCGCATTTTGCCCTGGCTTACCGGGTAATGCATATCCTGGCGGATAATCCGGTAAAGCTGGAAGCGGCAACGGCGGAGAACGGCATTAACCTGAAATGGAAAACAACGGCAGATGAAGGAAAGGCTGTATACACCATCGAACGGAGTCATGACGGCGTACGGTTTGAAGCGATAAATATATTGACAGTAAATGAAACGGGCCGTACCGGGGTAACGTACAACCATACAGATGACAATCCACATAGAGGGCGCAATATTTACCGAATTAAGCGGTTGAGAATGGATGGCAGTTATGCATACTCCAACACTGTTGCTGTTCAGTTCAACGCGCTGGCGAAATTATTGGTTTACCCGAATCCTTCTGCCGGTACGGTTTCCGTAAGGGGATTGCAGGCTGGTAAAGTGCTGGCGGAATGGTATGATATAAGCGGAAGGCTCATACTTACCCAGTCTGAAACGGTGGTGAACGGCATGGCAAAATTGACGACCAACCTTCCTGATGGTATATATGTTCTCCGTTTTAATGACGAAGGCATCTGGAAAGCTGAGCGAATCATCATCCGGAAATAATATTTTCTGCATCGGGCTCCCGGAAAACTACGGTTTGAAGAGGCAGGAAAGGAATAAGCCGCAGGACAAATGTGCCTGAACTGATATATGCACAAAAGTTCAAATTTTTACCGGCGGGTGTCATCACCCGCCGGTATCAGACGCTACAGGTGGTGTCTGCCAATGCATATTATGCAAGTTGCTGTTAATCAAATATCTGTAAGATGGTGCATCGCACCGTGAAATATTTGTAGTAATGTAGGATAAAAAATCTCACGAGCCGCAGCGCGGCGAAATCTTGATTTGTTTTTGTAAACACGGTCTTCATTTAGCTCCAAACTCCCTCCTAATTTTTCTGTTGCTTTTTTGCGGAATAAGTATCCGCCTTCGGACGGGCACGGCGCAAAAAGCCGCCGGGGAATAACCTGTCTGCCGTGGTAGATTATCGTAATTCCCTGCCCCGCAAAATGCGGGACTGATTAAACTTTAGTGTTACTGAAGCTTCGGCTATATCTTCCTGATATTTTACCCAGGTAAAGGAGACCAGTCACCTTATTGGCTTTACATGTCACGACTCAATGATTGAGAACTCCCAATCGGAAACTTAATATGACCGTTAATTTAAGCCTGAAGGGCTTACACGTGAATAGCACCCCAACGAAGTTGGAAGGTAAATGTACCCGGAGCATACATAATCCCCGGGATTCTTATCAATTTTCCATCTTTCTTATCTTGTTCCGGTAAAACAAAGAAAACAATCTGGATAACGGGCAGTTACCTGCTTCTTTTGGTAGGCGTTTCCCCGGGAGTAAACCGTTAAAAGTCCCATCATGAACTTCAGATGATTATCTTTGCCGTTTTATATCCCTAAAACTTACTTATTCCATTCTCATGGAATTGCATGTTAAAAACGACGAAGATTGCTTCAGGTTACTACAGGAGGGGGACCCTGCAGGTTTGCAATATCTTATCCGCATTTATTTCCCGGTATTGTGCAGGTATGCTATAAGGATATTGAACAGGGACGCTTCTGCGGAAGACCTGGTAGAAGAGGCTATAATAAAGTTGTGGGAACGGAGGGAAGCGTTTACATGTATTGAAGAAGTAAAAGGTTTTTTATATACTTCCATACGTAATAGTTGTATTAATAATATAAGAAGTCGCAAACGAGAACAGGCCCGCTTCCAGGCTTTTGCTCAAATACATGAAGAGGACACGGGCGCCTGCATTGAATCCGAAATAATATACGCTGAAGTGCTGGCTGATCTCCGGAGATCGGTGAATGCGCTGCCTGCCAGGATGAGAAAGGTCTTTATCCTCAGTCATTTTAAGGAAATGAGCAACCAGGAGATAGCCGATCATCTGCATCTTTCCCAACAAACGGTCCGCAATCAAAAAACACGGGCTTTCCGATTGATCAAACAGTGGTTTAAGCACAGAAGTGCCTTTCTGTGGTCATTTTTTATCCTTCTCTTTTTCTGCAAATAGTTTTTTTTAAGAGGGCATGGTACAAATCGCCGTTTGCGGTGTATTGCAGGTAAAGCCGATGTAGTATGAACGAAAGCGCGATACAAAACGCCTTGCTCATAGCTGGTCTTATAAAAAAATACCGGGAAGACAATATTTCCGAAGAGGAACTGTATACGTTGTTTCAGTGGCGGGATAGCCATAGCCACAACCGGGCGCTGTTCGATAAATTAATGGATAGCAGGGAATTGGAAAATGACCTGGAGCAGATGGAGGAAGTAGCAGTTGCTTTTTATGAAGAACGCATTTTATCCAGGATCGCAGGTGTGCAGGATATGGCGGTGGTGCCCGATAGACCGGTAAGAACGTGGCGCTGGCTGGCCGCTGCTGCAGTGGCAGGACTAATACTGGGTGCCTTTTTTTTGTTACCGCTTACGGGAGACAAGGAACAATTTCAGGAAACAGTTGCTCCTGTAGCGGATAAAATTGTGCCGGGCAGCAACAAGGCAATACTTACGCTCACAGATGGAACGCAGGTGGTTTTAGACACGGCTTCGGAAACGATCAATGAAAAGGGAAATATTGCTATTTACAGGCAGAACGGAAAGCTGGTATATGATGCTTCCCATTTTGCTTCATCCGGCGCTGTAATACCGGGTAACACCATTGCTACTCCCCGGGGCGGGCAGTACCAGGTGATATTGCCTGACGGGACGACTGTGTGGCTGAACGCGGCGTCTTCCATCAGTTTTCCGGCGGTGTTTACGGGAGGGGAAAGAAGGGTATCTGTAACCGGGGAAGTATATTTTGAAGTGGCGAAACAATTCTTACCCGGCAGGGAGAATACCCGGCAGCGGATGCCTTTTATCGTGGAAGTATCTTCTCCTGATAATGAACAGGATAAAGTGGAAGTGGTGGTATTAGGAACCCATTTCAATATCAATGCTTACCCTGATGAAGACCTGGTGCGCACTACGCTGGTGGAAGGTGCTGTATCGGTGAATAAAGGAAAGGCGCAGGTGAAAATAATGCCGGGCGAACAGGCTGGCATAGCCGCCGGCAGCTATATATTCAGCTCCAGCCGGCCGGACCTGACGGAAGTGCTGGCATGGAAAAACGGAGTGTTCAAGTTTTCGAATACTGATATAACCAGCATCATGCGGCAGATCTCCAGGTGGTACGATGTGGATATACGATATGAGGCAGGGTTGTCTTCTACTTTATTTTCAGGAGGCATCAGCCGGAAAGATGACGTGGATAAACTTTTAGAAATATTGGCCGGGGACGGCAGGGTAAAATTTTCAGTAAACGGAAGAATGATTACAGTTCAACCGTCCAGGTAGTACCTATTTTTTACATAAACCAAAAACCAAACAACTTGCTTATGATCGCTTAATCCATTAATTATCAAACCTCTGGTAGTTCAAAAATATAAGAGAACCCTGCGGTAACAGGGTTCCCGGAACGTTTTGAGCTACTTTGTTATTCGCGCAGAAAAACTATTCGTAAATCAAAACCATTCAAAAGTATGAACCAAAATGCTTATGGCAATGCCTTTATGTCAAAAAGGCATCGCTGGGCGCAAACATTGCTCTATATGAAATTGACAGCGCTGTTTTTGTTAATTGCCTGCCTGCACGTAAGTGCTGAAACCTATTCCCAGAAGGTTTCTATTTCCGGCAAAAATATTTCGCTGAAACAGGTATTTGAGATGGTAAAATCTCAAACCGGGTACGACGCCATATACAATCCCGAACTGCTTAAAAAGACAAAAAAGATTTCTGTTAACATACAAAATACCACCCTGCAGGAGGCGCTGGAATTGTGTTTTTTGAACCAGCCTATCGGTTTTCTGATAAAATATAATACCATTGTACTTACTCCAAAGGTAGCGGAAAAGCAAGCCGCCATTGCTTCAGATCATGCAACCGCAACGGTGGAAATGGTGCAGGTAACAGGAAAAGTGCTTTCCGAAGCCGGCGAGCCTGTTAACGGTGCAAGCGTAGTTGTTAAAGGCACCTCAAAGGGGACTACTACCGATGAAGGAGGCAACTTTACCATAGATGCCGATCCGGGTGATATACTGGAGATAACGCTGGTGGGGCATATTTCGCAGGAAGTAAAAGTAACCAGCGCTACTGACATCACTATAATACTGAAGCAATCAGAAAGTGAACTGGCGCAGGTAGTGGTAATAGGATATGGTACACAAAAGAAGGCCAGCGTTACCGGAGCCGTATCTACTGTCGGACCATCGGATCTGACTGCCGTAACAACTTCTGACTTTAGCAACACGCTTACAGGAAAACTGCCGGGTTTAAGGGTGATGCAGATCGGAGGAGAGCCCGGTACTTATAACAATAGTATCGACATCAGGGGATGGGGCGCCATGCTGGTGGTAGTGGATGGAGTGCCCAGAGATGATTTTCAGAGAATAGATCCCGCAGCTATTGCCAGCGTTACCATTCTGAAAGATGCTTCTGCCGCGGTGTATGGACTGAAAGCCGCAAACGGGGTTATGCTGATCACTACTAAAAAAGGCCAGGCAGGAAAACCGAAAATTTCCTTTAATTCTTCTTATGGCTGGCAAAAGCTTACAGAGTTTCCCAAGCCCATCCGCAATGCTATGGATAACCTCATCCTGAAAAATGAGGCAGCCCTGGTGGCGGGTAATCCTTTGCCTTATCCCGACTGGGAAAAATATACAGGAGAAGATCCTGATTATCCCAATGTGGATTGGTGGGGCCTGACTGTTAGAAATGCTATGCCTATCAACAAGAACAGTGTAACTGTAAGTGGTGGGAGTGAAAAAGTAACCTATTTTTTTACCGTAGGTAACCTGTATCAATCCGGTCTTTATAATACCAAATCAATGGATTATAACCGCTATAATTTTCGTTCTAACGTAACTGCCAAGATCACGAATAATTTAACGGCCAACATTATTCTTGCCGGTATGATAGACGAAAAAAATTCTCCTTACGGCAGCTCTTCTTACGACTTTTTTAAGCAGGTATGGATGCAGCCGGGGTATGAGCCGATATACGCGAACAATACGGCTCCGTATTATTATGACGGGCAGGCAGACAGAAATCCGCTGGCTATCATTAATTCGGATCTGACAGGGTACAGGATCAACCAGCTTAAAAATTACCAGACCACTGCTACGCTTACCTACGATATGCCTTTCGTAAAGGGACTCCAGCTACAGGGATTGTTTGCGTATGATATGAACTACGGACATAATAAGATATGGAGGAAAGCCTATAACGAATATAAATATGATGAGGCTAATGACAAGTACCTGCCCACTGTATTGACCAGTCCAACCAACCTGCAGCATACCTTTAATGAAAGGATATATACCCAAACGCAATTATCGGTACGCTATAAGAACTCTTTTGGAGCGCATGGTGTAGAAGCGTTGGTATTGGGAGAGGCGCGTAATGGATCAGGAACAGGATTTTTGGCTCAAAGGAACTTCGCGCTATCGGCATTGGACCAGTTGAATGCAGGGTTGAATGATAACCAGGTAGCTTCCGGAACTGACAATGTGGTAGCTTCCAATCAGGCGCTGGTGGGAAGGGTGAACTACGACTTTATGTCAAAATACCTTGCCGAGTTTAGCTTCCGTTACGATGGGTCTTCCCTGTTTCCCAAAGACTCTCGTTGGGGATTCTTTCCCGGGTTTTCACTGGGATGGAGGATCAGCGAAGAAGCGTTTCTTAGAAATAAAATCAGCTTTTTGGACAACCTTAAGCTGAGGTTCTCACATGGTAAGCTAGGAGACAACTCCGATGCACTGGCATTTGCTGATTTGCAGGGATACCTGTATCCTTCGGGTTCGTATATATTTGATGGAAAGAACCTGGTTGCCGGCTCCTCTATAAAGGGACTGCCCAACCCCAGCCTTACCTGGTATACGGCCACTACCACAAACCTGGGTGTGGACGCCGGCTTATGGAACGGGCTGTTGGATGTTACGGTAGAATTGTTTCAGAGGAAACGCAACGGTCTCCTTGCCCAACGCGCTATTGCTGTTCCACCCATTTTTGGGGCCATCCTGCCGCAGGAAAACCTGAACAGCGACTTGAGCAGGGGCTTTGAAGTAGTGTTGTCACATACCAACAGGATCAATGATTTTACCTATAATATTTCAACCAACCTTACGTATGCAAGGGCACGCTGGAAACACTATGAAGCTGCTTTACCGGGTAACAGTTACCTGAACTGGAGGAACAGCAATGATAATCGCTGGAAAGGTATCCAATGGGGATACGGTATCGTAGGACAGTTCCAAAACCAGAGAGATATTGACCTGGCACCTGTTCAAAATGCCAATGGACATTCCGAATTATTCCCGGGCGATATCTGGTATGAAGACTGGAACCAGGATGGTATGATCGATGACCTGGACAGGCATCCTATTGCACGCAGCGTGGAACCTGAAATGTTTTACGGGTTAAATTTATCCGGTTCATGGAAAGGAATTTCGCTGAATGTATTTTTCCAGGGCGCCAGCAATTATTCCATGATGCCTACTGAACAATTACAAGGTCCCTTACCCTGGGGAAGGAACTCATCTCAAATGTTCCTGGATCGCTGGCATCATGAAGATCCGATGGATTTTAACAGCCCCTGGGTGCCGGGGAAATATCCTATCAGCCGTGACGGGTTTGGTTACGGACCTAATAAGGAGGCTTCTACTTATTGGTTCCAGGATGTAACCTATCTCCGCTTGAAAAGCGTTGAGCTGGCTTACAGCCTTCCTCAGCGGTGGATCAGCAGGATCAGCTCTCAGCAGGCGAGGATATTTGTGAACGCGTTTAACTTATATACCTGGAAGGGAAAAGATATCACTTTCGATCCCGAACACAGGCTTAACGGAGATGGTGCAGACGGTGGTTATAAATATCCTTTAACGGCTAATTATAACATCGGTATTGATATAACCTTTTAATCAGAAAGAATCATGAATAATATATATAAGGGTGCAATAATATTATTGATAGCAACCTGCTTTACCATGCTGAGCGGTTGTAAAAAAGAGCTGGATAAGGATCCGGTGGATATTTTAACCGAAGAAATCCTGCTTTCGGATCCGGTGGCTTATACTTCTCACGTAGCCTATCTGTATTCGCAGCTGCCATTCAGCAATTCATTCGCAGATATGGGCAGATACCTGTCCTATAAAACAGATGAGCTGGTCAACTGCACACAGGATCAAAACGCCTCGCTTGAGCCGAATACGCAATGGTGGGAAGATGGCTATAAGGTGATCCGCAACCTGAATAACCTGATAGAGAAAGTTCCCGGCTCCAGTCTTTTCCCTACACAGGAGCAGATAAACGAAGCGGTGGGAGAGATCAGGTTTATGCGGGCGTTTGTTTATTATAACCTGGCCTGGCGTTACGGGGGTGTTCCCATCGTTACCAAGGTTGCTCCGCTTCCGAAAGGCGGGGATATATCTGAGTTATATTCTCCAAGGAATACAGAGCTGGAGGTATTTAAATTTATTGAGACAGAAATGACGGAAGCCATCGCAATGATGTCAACTGCCGCTTCTTTCAATGAATTCAGGTTCAACAAATGGTCGGCGCTGGCCTATAAATCAAGCGCTATGTTGTATGCCGCATCCATAGCCAAATACGGTAGTGTGCAGCTGGATGGTGCGGTTGGAATTCCGCAAACCGAAGCAGTGCATTTTTGGGAAGCAGCCAGGGATGCGGCTAAGGAAGTAATAGATGGAGGAGTATACAGCCTTTATAATGAAAGCAGTGACAAAGCGCTGAATTATCATAACCTGTTCTTCGATAAATCAGCTTCTAACAAGGAACGTGTTTTTGTTACCGCATATGTGTGGCCGTTGAAAGGACACAATTTCGACAGGGATGCGGCGCCCTTCAACCACAGAGGTGGCGTGGGATACGGAGGTCGTTATTGCCCTACGCTGGAAATGGTGGAAAGTTATGAGTACATCAATGACCGGAACGGAGCGTTAAAAATGAACAGTGGAGGTACGCCCATTGAATATGCAGATCCGGCAGACCTGTTTAAAGACAAAGATCCCCGTTTGTTTGCGTCCGTTCTTTTCCCGGGTTCTCCCTGGAAGGGCACCACTTTAAAGATCTATGCCAGGGTGATAGAAAACGGACAGGAACAGGACGGGAACGGAGTGGACGGCATCAACCAGCCTGAAGCTACTTCCACAGGGTTTTATCTTTCCAAATGGCAGGACCCTGCACCTCCGCGGCCCATTGACAACAACTCTTCGGACGTAGACCGGATGTATATGAGATACACAGAAGTATTGCTTAATTATGCCGAAGCACAACTGGAGCTGGATAACGAGCCCGAAGCAAGAATATATGTGAATATGATACGCAACCGCGCTGGCATTGAAGAGCTGGATGGTGTTATTACCATGGATGATTACAGGAAGGAGCGCAAAATAGAGCTGGCTTTTGAAGAAAACAGGTATTGGGATCTTAAAAGATGGCGTACTTATGACAAGGTGATGAATAATAAGGAGACATATGCTATCTGGCCGGTATACAATAAGGACAAAAATGTATACACTTTCAGAAGGCAGGTGCTGCCCGCAGGAAAATACACCCGGAATTTCAGTGCAAATCTTTACTACAACAGGATACCGGCAACAGAAATTGAAACAAATCCGCTGATCGTACAAAATCCCGGATATTAAAATTGGGTATCACAATTAAATTAAACGTTATGAAAAGATATATAGCTTTATTTTTTGTTGCCGGTTTGCTGTCGGTGAGCAGTTGTAAACTGGACGACTACGAAGTGCCTGCAAAAACCATTGAGGGTACTGTAGTGGATGCAGAGACAGGCGGGAATATCCAGACCCGCCAGCCGGAGGGTATCAGGATACGGATGTTGGAACAGAAATATGAAAATCCTGTGCCCAATGATTTCTGGTGTAAATCTGATGGTACTTTTAAAAACGTCCGGTTATTTCCCGGAAATTATAAGGTGATACCGGTAGATGGTCCCTTTGAGCAATCCAGTGTGGATACGCTTTTGGTAGACCTGAGCCAGGATCAGCAGGTATCTTTCAAAGTAGAGCCTTTTGCTCGTGTAACCGATCCGGTGATCAGCCGGGATGGAAACGGGATCAGGGCGACTTACAAAATATCACAGGGCAGCAGTACCAAAAAAATAATGAAGAGTATGCTGATATGTTATACCTCGCCTATCCTGCATGAGGCCACCACCGGAAAGCTTTCTTCTGCTGAGAATGATTTATCGGCGCATACTACCGCTGAAATAAAGAGTATGTCCTTCGAGGATGTGATAGAGAATGTGCCGGCGGGAAAAACAATCTATGCACGGATAGCGGTTCAGACAGAAAACCCGTTGAACAGGTTCAATTATTCACCTATCATTGAAATTCAATTCTAAGATGAAGCATGCGTTGTTGATGCTATGCATGGCAGTAGCCGGGGTGGCAATGCCCGGCTGCGAGTCTGGTAGCGAAAATGCAAAACCCGTTTTCAATCCTCATCCCACGGCAGCATACCTGTCGCCGGAAGAAAGCATGAAAACGATGTATCTTCCCGATGGGTACCGGATAGAGCTGGTAGCCAGTGAGCCCATGATCCAGGAACCTGTGGCTATTACCTGGGATGCGAATGGCAGAATGTATGTGGCGGAAATGCTTACATATATGAGAGACGCAGATGCTTCCGATGAGCAGTTGCCTCTCAGCCGGATAAAGCTGCTGGAGGATACGGATAATGATGGCAAAATGGATAAGAGCAGTATTTTTATTGATAGCCTGCTGTTGCCGAGAATGATACAGTCCGTAGGAGAGGAGCTGCTGGTGAATGAAACGAATACGATCACTGTTACCAGCTATAAGGACACAAACGGAGATGGCAAAGCGGATGTGAAAAGAGTGGTATATAAAAACGATACCTATACCGCCAGTGATGCCAATATGGAGCACCAGCGCAGTGGACTGGACTGGAACCTGGACAATTGGATGTATATGACGTATGAGCCGGTCCGGTTTCGTTATGTAAACGGGATGCTGGAAGTGGATACCATTCATAGTGGCGGCAGCGGACAATGGGGGTTAACCCACGATAATTATGGCAGGTTATTTTACTCAAGTGCCGGTGGTGAAACACCGGTGCTTGGCTTCCAGATCAACCCGGTATATGGGAAGCTGGGTTTCCCGGATGAATTTGATCCCGCATTCCAGCAGGTATGGTCTGTTATGGCCACGCCCGATGTGGAAGGCGGTGTAAAAAGACTTCGTCCGGACAATACGCTTAATCATTTTACCGCTTCCTGCGGGCAATCTATTTACAGGGGTGATGCTTTACCGAAGGACCTTGTTGGCGATTACCTGGTGTGTGAGCCGGTAGGGCGTATCATACGCAGGGCTAAGGTGGAAACAAAAGACGGAAAAACAACGTTGAAAAATGCCTATGACAGTACGGAGTTCATGGCTTCGCAGGATATGAATTTCCGCCCGGTAAACAGTGCGACGGGTCCTGATGGTAACCTGTATATTGTAGACATGTACCGCGGGATCATCCAGCAGGGCAACTGGACAAGACCCGGAACTTTTCTCCGGAATAAAATTGACAGCTTTGGACTTGCCGCTAATATCGATCGCGGACGTATATACCGCGTAGTGCATAAGGAAGGTAAACGTGGTCCGCAGCCGAAAATGCTTAATGAGCCTGCTGCAAAGTTAGTGCAGTACCTGGGACACCCTAACGGATGGTGGCGTGATAATGCACAAAAGCTGATCGTTATCAGTGGCGATCAGGGCGTGGTGCCTGAACTGAAAAATATAATAGCCAATAAAGCTACGGATGCAGGCAGCAGGGACAACCACCTGGCCCGTATACACGCTTTGTGGACGCTGGAAGGATTACGTGCACTGGATAAGGAGATCCTTCTGCAGGCGCTTGCTGACGCAGATCCGCAGGTAAGAAGAACGGCTGTCTGGATCAGTGAAGCCTGGCTGAAAATGAATGATGTTGCTATGATAGAAGAAGTGGCCAAATTGCAAAACGATCCCAGTTATGATGTTCGCGTGCAGGTGCTGCTTTCTATGGCGCAGTCCGGCGCAGATGCTGCCCGGGTAGTTGTGAAAACCATTGTGGGGGACAATGCGGCCAATGAAATGCTGAAAGCAACCAAAGAAGCGTTGGAAAAAAATGAGATTGTAAAGAATCTTTCTGCAAGGGTAGGCGAACTGGCCCAGAACGACAGGAGAGCAGTGTTGAACGGAGCGGTTGTTTTCAGGTCGCTTTGCGCCAATTGTCATGGAAATGAAGGGAAAGGAATAGCCGGACCTGCAGCAAGTATGACAGCGCCACCACTGCAGGGATCAAGGTTTTTGAAGCTATCTGAGAAGGACAATGCCATACGGATCCTGCTGAATGGATTAACAGGACCTATAGACGGCAAAACCTATGCCAGTGAGATGCCTTCTATGAGCGCCAATAACAACGGATGGATCGCGTCGGTATTGAGTTATCTCCGTTTTGAATTTGGCGACCACGCCGGAAAACAGAATGCGTCGCTGGTTGTCCGTCCCGATGAGGTTAAAAAATTGAGAGAGGAAAATAAGGATCGGAATAAACCCTGGACGGTAGAAGAATTGCTTCGGAAAAAATAAAATAAGAACGGAATAATTCACGTAGGGCAAACATGTCTGTATTTCTAAAAAGCCATCTTAAATTGGCGGTGATATAGAAAACAGATGTGTTTGCCTTTTTTGATGATCTGTCTTACCGTTATTAACGCAATGCTGAACGAAGAGCAATACGGCAGCGGGAACAGGATAACAATAATTGATTCCCGTTGCCTTTCAATCAGCAATTTCCCGGTTTACCACGGCTGATTGTAAGAAGTAAACCAGTCATCCCTCAATCAACGACTCTCCGATCTTTTAACGTCCTTCAAACTGGAATATCTTTTTCATGAGCACCCATTTTTCGCCGGGTTTTGCCCATGGGATCGCCTGCTGGTATTTCCACATCAGCGCTTCCCATTCCAGTACTTTCGGGCAGTGGGCATCCAGCTCTTTTTTTGACGCAAAACTGAAATCGTCGGTGGTCTCCAGGATCATGAACATACGGTTCCCCGTCCTGTAAATTTCAATATTGGTGATGCCCGCATCCAGGTCGTTTTGGCGCACTTCTGCCCATCCCACACCGGGTTGATGCCAGTTTTCATATTCGCGGATGCTTTCGGGATCATCTACAAGGTCAAGTGCCAGACAAAATTTTTGCATATAACTGGTTTAATATTTTAAGTGTGATCAGCAGGCTGCTACATGAACCATTGTTTGAAAGCGCGGATCGTTTGCAAGGCAGCCGCATCACTATCCGGCAGGGGGAATATTTCCGCGGAAATATAACCCTGGTAGCCGATCCGCCTGAGCGCGTCTGCTATGGGCTTCATATGCGTGTGCCCCATGCCCATGGCCCGCCGGTTGCTGTCTGCAAAATGTATGTGACCGATATAATCGCTGTTGTCCAGCAGCGCATCTGCTATCGAGAGCTCTTCTATGTTCATATGAAAAAGGTCCGCCAGCAGCTTCACGTTTTGTATGTCGTGTGCGCTTAAAAAATCAGCGGCATCTCCCAGCGTATTGAAGAGATTGGTCTCATAACGGTTCAATGGTTCGTATACCAGTGGTACGCCATTCGATCGGGCTGCTTCTCCTAAAATAATTAAAGCTTCTTTCAGCCATTCAAGGGAAGTATGCCTGTTGCTGCCCGGCGCAACATTTCCCTGCATGGATCCTATGATAGCAGGTGCGCCGAAGGCGGCTCCCATAACGATCATTTGGTGTATGAATTCGACTGCTTTTTTCCTGATAGCAGCATCTGCATCTGTCAGTGTTAACCCATGTAATACTTTCCCGGCGCCTGTGCCCACAGCAGCTATGGAGAGGTGGTGATCGCTGCAAAGCTGGCGTACATGGTCTATATCCAGGGAGGCATCGGCAGTAAAAAGCTCTACGGCTTCAAATCCCAGGGAAGCAGCTTTTTGCATGTTTTCTTCCAGGTGATGCCAGTACACCCACGGGCCGGATGTGATGCCCGGCGCCAAAGCAATGGTTACAGCAGGTTTCATTGGTTTACAATTGTGTGGTGACGAAGATATAATTTATAACAATTAATTGAAGTATGATCGTTACCACAAAAATGGTCATTATTAACCTGATGGATCAACAGGCTATCAGTAGTTGTATAGCTGCAGGTTGGTCTGCAGCCTGTACACGCCGGATATTTTCACGTCGGGGTCAATATAAGGAACGGCAAAGCCGTTTTTAAACCACAATGTTGCTCTCGGCTCGCACGGATATTTTGACCGGATCGATTGTTTTTCCAACGTTTCTATTTTGTTGATCCTGCCTGTTTGAATATCAATATTGGCCAGCAGTCCGTCGCGGTCGCCATTGCCGCTTATTACCAGCAGGTTATTGTTATGAACATGCAATGCAGAGGAAATACCCTCCGCTGATGTGGTTACGAATTTCTTGGGGATAACGGCATCTGCCACCGGCTTCATGTCTTTATCCATAATGCTTAAGAAAGCATCGCCTGTGGTAGTATATGTGCGTGTTTGCGAACCGTAAGCAGATAGTACTTCCCTGAAGATAACGATCCTGTCACCATGGTCGATTATATCCGCAAAACGCATATTGTCCCAGCTTCCGAAATCAGGTCTCTTCATTCCTTTCTCCGGCCGGTAATTGCCGGATATCTCTTTAACAGCCTTTTTATCCAGTCCCATTTCCCGGGAAGCATAGGTGCCCCTGGCAAAATTCAGCTTGAACACGGCGCTCAATGCTTCCTTATCCTTATTGGTATATTCTGCGAATACAAATACGTTTTCCGCGGTATGGCTGCTGAAACGAAGCCCCGCGCGATACCTGGATTTATCTTTGATCGGGAGGTCCAGGGATATTTTAGTTTTGGGAATCCAGGTTTTAGCGCCAAAGGCCTGGGCGGTAAGCATACCGGTCTCGGACATGGATAACAGCACAAAGTCCCCGTTGCTGTTCAAGCCACAATCCACAAAGTAGCCTGAGTTGAGCACAGGCACCAGGTCGTTGGCAATGATATTATAGTCTTTATCAAAGGTTATCATATTCATGCTGAGGGTCAGCTCTTTTTCTTTTTTATCGAAGTGTCGTATGCAAAGTTTATACTCTCCGCTTGTTTTATTATATAATGGATAGAAATTGGTTTCAGGACTGGTGATATTGAACTTTTCCAGGTCATAATATTTTGCCTGCTTCCTGATATTTCCCGTAGCAGGGTTGATAAAAAATAGCTGGTATTCCCTGGCATATCTTTTTCCGATATCCACAAAAGCCAGCAGATCATCATAGAACCGGAATAACAGATAAGGTTCCCCCGGAAGTGTTGTCTGCCATATGATACGCATTTTGTCGTCGAATTTCATTACGCCATGTTCTTTTCCTCCGATAGATACGATAGCGGCTGCCTCGTTCTCCGATAACATGATGATAGAGGAACGGAAGCCTTCCAGCGAAGCCTTGAATGAAACAGAGTTATTAACATGAGCATGCCTGGTAAAGCTTCTGCTGGCCATGATATTCCAATCCTGGTCTTCTATTTCCGAAACCAGCTTTTGAGAAAAAACCGCAGGTCCGGTTAATAACAGGAAGATCATTGAAAAAGCTAAAATGCGGAGGGGCCGGATTATTGTATTGTTCATATGTTGGGTTGAGGGGGCAAAGATATGCGCATAAACTTATATGCAAAATCAGGATGTTTCATGCACCCCGGAGAATTTTTCGCATGAAAGCAACCCGCCGATATTCCGGGTAACTATCTCCGCAGGGTCCAGCCTGCGCACAAGTGCCGGGAACTGAGGCCCTGCGGGGAAGTAAAAAGGTTTCTTCGTGTATGTTTTACGGTTATTAACAGGAGCCATATTTGGTTCGTACAAAAACAATATTGATTTTAGGAAATTTATATGCAAAATCAGGATGTTTCATACACGCCGGAAACTCTTTCGCATGAAAGCTACGTAGTGGAAGGCGTGCCCGAGCAGGTATTTTGAATAATGACCTCCGCAGGGTCCAGCCTGCGCACAAGTGCCGGGAGCTGAGACCCTGGGGAAGCCAAAAAAGGTCCTGAACGTTCTCTTGCTTACTACTTGCGACCAGCAACTTGCGGACTGCGCCGCATATCCTCCCGTTCATTCTTTGCCAGTCCCCCGGCTTTGTTTACCAGCTCAATGAATTCTTTGCGGTACCCTTCTTTGTCATTACCGGTGGCGGATCCCGCCAGCGCCAGCACATTATTGTAGGAGGCGCCCTGCTTGTATTGGGAGTTGCGGAGCAACATACCAAATTCTGCTACGGCCGCCGCAAACCTGAAATTATCGCTGGTATTTTTTATTTCCACTACCTGGTCTGCTACAGGGTGCTCTATCAGGCGACTGGTATTGCCGTCGGGCTTTTTGTACCTGAATTTGACATTCAGCATTTCTGCTGAACCCCGGTTACCTTTGGCAGTTGTTTCCTGGTATTTCAGGTCATCCGTTTTTTTCAGGAAATCACTTTTCACACCTGTGGGAATGATTTCGTAAAAAGCTGTTACCGTATGTCCGCTCCCCAGTTCCCCGGCGTCCTTTTTATCATCATTAAAATCTTCTGTTTGCAGCATGCGGTTTTCATACCCTATCAAACGGTAAGCCTGCACTTTTGAAGGGTTGAACTCTACCTGCAGCTTTACATCTTTTGCAATCGTAAACAGGGTACCGCCAAATTCATGTACGAGCACCTTTTTGGCTTCACTGGCATTGTCAATATAGGCATGGTTACCGTTGCCTTTATTGGCCAGCTTCTGCATTTTATTGTCTTTGTAGTTGCCCATGCCATATCCCAGCACGGTCAGGAATACACCGCTTTCCCTTTCCTTTTCTATCAGGGTTTCCATGGCAGCGTCGCTGCTTTCTCCTACATTAAAATCGCCATCGGTACAAAGGATCACCCGGTTGTTACCACCGGCTTTAAAATTTTCACGGGCTATTGTATAGGCCAGCTTTATGCCGGCACCACCGGCAGTAGAACCACCTGCCTGCAGGTTGTCGATCGCGTTTTTAATGGTTTGCTTATCTGCGCCGGAAGTGGCAGGTAATACCACGCCCGCGTTGCCTGCATACACTACGATGGCTACCCTGTCGCTTTCGCGTAACTGATCGGTAAGCATTTTCATGGATTGCTTCACCAACGGAAGCTTGTTAGGATGTTCCATGGATCCGGATACATCAATTAAAAATACAAGGTTGGAGGGCGGCAGGTGATCTGCCGGGATTTTAGCGCCCTGCAGGCTGATCATTACCAGCTTGTGTTGCGGATTCCAGGGGGCGGCTGAAATTTCGGTATGAATGGCAAACGGCTCTTTACCTTCCGGCAACGCGTAGTCGTATTGAAAATAGTTGATCATCTCTTCTATGCGAACGGATCCCGGAGGCGGCATGGCGCCCTGGCTTATAAACCTTCTTACATTGCTGTATGATGCTGCATCTACATCTATGGAAAAAGTAGACAAAGGATTGCCGGCAACACCCAGGAACCTGTTTTCCACAATGCCGTCATAATCTTCTGTATTAAAATCGTGATGTTCACCAGTTTCGTGTTCGTGGCGGTCACGGGTATATACCTGGTCTGCGGCCCGGTTGCGCATGGTCATGCCGGGCGTTACAGCTATACCCGCTGCGGATCCAACGATTGATTTTTTGGCAACAGAATAACCAGTGACCACTACTTCGGACAGCTCGTTCACTGCCGGTTTCATCTGGACATTCAATGATGTTTGTCCCTTCAGCTTTACCTCCTGTCTTTCATAACCTACAAAGGTGAAAACCAATACTGCTTTTTCTTTGCTTACCGTTATGGTAAATGCGCCGTTATGGTCGGTGGAAACGCCATTGCCTGTGCCTTTCTCGGACACCGCCACTGCGGCTAGCGGATCGTTGTTTTCATCGGTGACAATACCTTTGATGGTAAGCTCGCTTTCGGTTTTGCCTTTATCCCAAATATTAAGGGAAGACAACAGTACGACCAGGCTGCTGATAATTATATACTTCATATCAATGTATTTAGGTGAATGAATATATGCTGGATGCATTCGTCAAAGAGATTACATACGGAAGAGAAAAATTAATTTTTATGCTTCCGGCGGCACCTGTCCTCCACGTGCAGGGGCAGCGGACCGCCTGGTTGTGTGTCCGCACGCGACTTTCCCAATGGCTTATTTACAGTTGCTTACATTATGCGTCATTGGCACGCAAGGAAGCATCTGTCTTGCCATAGTCATTTACTCACCCATAGGTTTATGTTTTCGCTTTGCGTAAGTTTCCGGTTGGTGAGACATCATGGCCCTCAACTTTAAGAACACAATCGGTAAAATACCCCGAAGGGGTTCAATTTGAATAGCTATCGGTTGTACCGATGGTAAGTCGTCCAGAATTTACATTGAATCCGCCGCGGCGGATTCAACAAAAACTTCGACACGTTACTCCCCAACTTCGTTGGGGGTTACTCAAATTTAAGCCCGCAGGGCTTGAATTGTCGGCAATGGTGGAGACATCGAAGGTATAAAAGCCTCCGCCCCCCTGTATCCTGCAACTTGCGACCCGTACCCTTCGCTTCCTACAGTCCACTCACTCCCTGCGACCTGCAACTTTTACTTCCCACTAACCCACTGTTCACTTACTACCTGCATCCCCTGCGTCCTGTAACCTGTGACCAACTTCTTTTCTGCTAAAAAAATTGCTTTTATCTTTGATTGAACCGGATGTATCATTGAAGTTCATTAAGCATATATCAACAGAAGCTGCAGAAGACCCCGAACTCATCGCCCTGTATAAAAAAACGGGAGAGATGGATGTGCTGGCAACACTGTACCAGCGGTATATGGAGCTGGTATATGGGGTGTGCCTGAAGTATTTTAAAGAGGAGGAAAGAAGCAAGGATGCCGTAATGAATATCTTCGAGGAGCTGGTCGTTAAGGTTAAATCGCACGAGATCAGCCATTTCAGGAGCTGGCTGCACACAGTTACCCGCAATTATTGCCTGATGCAGCTAAGGACGCCTAAAAATCTCAAAACCACGGAATTTAATGCCGACTATATGCAATCGGATGAAACAGTGCATCTGAATGGTGTGTTTGAACGGGAGGAAAAGCTGGGATTACTGGAAAAATGTCTGCAGACGCTGACGCCGGAGCAGCAGCAAACAGTAAATCTTTTTTACCTGGAGCAGAAATGTTATAACGAGATTGTATCCATAACAGGATACGACTGGAATAAGGTCCGGAGCTTTATACAGAACGGAAGAAGGAACCTGAAGATATGCATGGAAAAAAATGAAAATGAAAACTGAAACAGGGTATGGCAGAGAATGATCATACTAAAAAATACAGCACTGCAGACCTGGAGCGGTATGTTAACGGGCAGATGACGCCTGCGGAAATGTATGCTCTGGAAAAGGATATGCAGGACGATCCCTTCCTGGCGGAAGCAGTGGAGGGATATATGACCGTTCCTGTTCCTTCTGTCAGTGCTCCCTTGCAGGAGCTTTCCGAAAGACTGGCCCGGAAAAAAGATACCAGGGTAATTGTCATGCCACGAAGGCGTCGTTGGCTGGCAGCTGCTGCCGTTATACTCCTTATCCTGGGTTCTGGCGCTACCTGGTTTTTATTAAATCCTGCTAACGAAGAAAGTATTGCGCAACGGAAAGAGGAGCCAGTGCCGCCCGCTGACCATCCGCCACAGGCGGAAGTAAAAGCGGCAGATACAGTGCCTGCCGGTGTGGAACCGACGGCGCCTGTGGTACAGGAAGAAAAAGTAAAACGGCCGGAACCGGCTAAAGGGAAGCCGGCGGCCAGTCCGGCATCTGTACCCGTAAAGGTGCAGGCAGAGGAAGAAAAAGCGGACAACGAATCAACAAAGCCGGTTGCGGAAGCATTTGTATCTGCCGACAGGACCAGTAATACAAATGCTGCTCCGGAAAAAGCCGAGAGGAATATGGCAAGGATGGTCAAAGACCATATAGCTACTTATATCCTCGGTGGAACTATCACCGATTCTGCCACCCATCAGCCCTTACCTTTTGTGAACATATCGGTACCGGATGCCAACATTCATACTTATACAGATGCCAACGGTCAGTTTAAAATTATTGCAGGAGACAGCATGCTGAATGCTCATGTGCGATCTGTAGGGTACGAAGAAAAACACATCCGGCTTTTTGCAAGTGCCAGGGTCAACCATGTACAGTTGAAAGCAGGCGGGCAGGATCCCGATGAAGTGGTAGTAACGGGGTATGGCACACGAAAAAAACGATTGGAAGAGACCAGAAAAGAAGAGGATAAGAAAGACCAGCAGGAGGAGCCCTGGGTAGAGCCACTGGACGGATGGGCTTTTTATGAAATCTACCTGCTGAATAACAACCGGCTGAACGGCCCTGATCACAAAGGCAATGTAGAGGTTTCCTTTATGATCACCCCCTCGGGCCAGTTATATGATTTCCGGGTTGATTATTCCAATTGTCCCTCATGCAGCAGGGAAGCCGTCCGCCTGCTGAAGGAAGGTCCCCGCTGGAAGTTGTATAACAGTGCTGCACCTTACAGGGCATCTGTTTCTGTGCAATTTTAACCCGGCTTATTCTATTAATTTTAACATATACAATTTCTTAACAGAAAGCTATACGTTATCTTCGCCCTTTCTGCCAATCAGGCTATTAATCACTAAACATACAAATATGAAAAAGCTATTTTTACTTGCCACTTTTGCCGGCTTCGTTTATTTTTCTGAGGCGCAACAACTGAAAACCCCTGTTGCCTCTCCACGCCAGGAATTAAAGCAGGAGTTTGGTTTGTCAACGGTGGAAGTTTCCTATAGCCGTCCTGCAAAAAAGGGAAGAACAATATTTGGTGAACTGGAAGCTTATGATAAGGTATGGCGTACCGGCGCTAACGCAGCCACTACCATTACTTTTGGCGATGCCGTTACTTTCGGGAACACTAATGTGCCCGCCGGTAAATACGGGTTGCTTACCATTCCCGGTAAAACCGAATGGACAGTGATCCTGTCAAAGCAAACCAATGTTACCAGCCATGCCGCTTATAAGCAATCGGAGGATGTAGCCCGGGTGAAAGTGCCGGTAAACGAACTGCCTTTTTCACTGGAATCATTCACCATATCTTTTGATGCGGTGTTGCCTACATCTATGCAACTGATCATTGGGTGGGATAAAACAGTTGTGATCGTGCCTATTACTACAGAAGTGGCTTCAAAGGTATACCGGCAGATATCAGAACTGGAAGGGAAAACTGATTTCCCCTATTTCCAGGCTGCTTCCTTTTACCTGGAGAACAATAAAGAACTGCCTAAGGCCCTCACATGGTTTCAAAAAGCGGCTGCAGAAAGCCCCGATGCTTACTGGGTATTGTTCCAAAAGGCACAATGTGAAGCCAAGCTAGGGAAGAAAAAAGAAGCGATCGCTTCGGCAAAAAAGTCAAAGGAACTGGCAGCTGCTGCTCAAAACGATGGGTATGTAGTGCAGCTTGATGGCTTCCTGAGCACTTTGAACTAGAAGAATTTTTATATGAAAAAATGCTGCCGCCGACGGTGGCATTTTTTATTGCCTGAACGGTGTATTGTTCCTGTCCCCGTTGCATTTCTTGCAATCGATACAATCTTTGCAATCATTACACCCGTGCTCCCTGCAGGCTTTGTGATGGGTGCCGGCAGAAGCCGTGGTTTGATGGATGTGGCTGACAAGTAAAAGTAATATTGCAGGTAATACAATTACCAAAAGGAACAGCCTTAGTTTTTTCTGTACCATACAATAGGGACGTTTAAAAGACAAAAAGGGTTTGCTGGGCTAACGACTTTCTGTACTTAAAAAGTATCAGGATTTCGATAAACGACCCGTATTTATCGATAAGAGAAGGTCCGGCAGGTAACCTGGTAGCAAGTGTGCTGCCTGTAGATCACTTGTGTCCCCAAATTCCGCCCTGATTGTATCAGGGCATAACCGTTTTCCAGTCCGGACACACGGGAGAATTGAAAGACACAAGTCATCCTTCGGAAGACCTGCCAGCATGGATTGCCCCGCAGATCCACGCGGGTTATTTTCGCGGATGACGCGGATTTTGTAAGTAATGCCTGCAAAGTGCAACGATCTTTTCTGCGAAATCTGCATATTGAATTTGCACTCATCTGCGGGAAAATTTCCCGGCTACCATAGGTAAATAAACCCGGTCACCAACTCCTTTTCAAAAACTAATGTCCAACAATTACCTTTGCAGCTATCCTTTTAACATGAGTGAATTACTGGAAAAAGCGCAAAAAGCGGCATCTTTCATCAGGAGCCGTACAAACGGGTCGTTTAAAAC
>CAKSVK010000022.1 GCA_934502905.1 uncultured Chitinophagaceae bacterium | reverse complement strand
GCAAGTCCATACGGGTAGGAACCCGTATATATCAACTGGTATCCTATTCCTTCAGAATCAAATGTAAGTCCCACCACGTAGGTGTTATGATATACTGTCAATAACGCAGTAGTTGGGGGACAGGCTGAACCAGGCTTCCATCTCCAGACATACGTATGAGGAGCATTATACCGGGTATAATATAGATTCTGGTCAGCCGGGTTGTAAGAAATGCTTGAATTATATTCATAAAACCCCGGCGATGCCAATCCCGAAAGATTACAGCTTGTAGGAGGCACTGTAGCCAGCGTTAAATTGTCGGAGGTGTATCGAAACTGCATAAACCCCTTGGCTACGGAACTGGAACACGGTACATTTCCAATACTTACCGGAACTGCATATGTTGCCTGGGCATTTACCTTTATGCCCGCTACAGATGCTATAGACACCAATACAGCGAGGATGAGCTTACGGATGTCGAAACAGGGTTTCGTTTTCATGATACAGGGTTTATGATCTTTTCTTAGAATAAGTATTATACACTACAAATGTATAGTGGTAAATACTCATTGTTCTTTAGAATTCGGCCATTTAACGGTTTTTATCGATTAGTTGATGGTTTATCAAATGTTAATACATATAAGCACTAACACCTAATCATTCCTGTTAGAAACGTATTTATTGTAGCAGAAGTATTCTGAGGAAGGGCGTCCGTCGAAAATTGACAAAAAAAGCCCGGATAAAATCCGGGCTCAACAATATTAATGTAAGATAAATATGTATTCCTACCTGAAGGTTCCTATGATATTACCTGCCAGCTCGGCCATTTTCTTAATACCTTCTTCCGGAAGGTTTCCTTTCTTGAACTCCGCTAATACCTCAGGCAACTTATTTTCCATCTCCAGCAGGAAGATGTCCTCGAACTCTCTTACTTTATTTACAGGAAGGTCTCTCAGCAGTCCCTGGGTACCCAGGTAAATGATAGCTACCTGCTTTTCAACGGCAAACGGGGTATATTGAGGTTGTTTCAATATTTCCACGTTCCTGGCACCTTTATCAATAACCGACTTGGTTGCAGCATCCAGGTCGCCGCCGAATTTAGAGAAGGCTTCCAGCTCGCGATACATAGCCTGATCGAGCTTTAATGTACCGGATACCTTTTTCATGGATTTGATCTGTGCATTACCACCCACACGGCTAACCGAAATACCCACGTTGATCGCTGGACGAACACCTGCGTTGAACAGGTTGGATTCCAGGAATATCTGACCGTCGGTAATGGAGATCACGTTTGTAGGAATATAAGCAGATACGTCACCTGCCTGTGTTTCAATAATAGGCAGCGCCGTTAATGATCCTCCCCCTTTGATCAGGTGGCGGATACTATCCGGCACATCGTTCATTTGTTTGGCAACCGCATCGTCACTGATGACTTTGGCGGCACGCTCCAGCAAACGACTGTGCAGGTAGAATACGTCACCGGGGTAAGCCTCACGTCCCGGGGGGCGACGCAACAGCAGGGATACCTCACGGTAAGCCACTGCCTGCTTACTAAGGTCATCATACACAATCAATGCAGGGCGACCGGTATCACGGAAATATTCCCCAATAGCAGCACCCGCATATGGTGCAAAGAACTGCTGGGGAGCCGGATCGGAAGCTGAAGCCGCTACGATGACGGTATATTCCATAGCTCCGTTATCTTCCAGTGTTTTCATCACGTTGGCGATAGTGGAGGCTTTTTGACCACATGCCACGTAAATACAGTAAACTGTTTTACCGGCTTTATGAAACTCTTTCTGGTTAATAATCGTATCAATAGCAATAGCTGTTTTACCTGTCTGGCGGTCGCCGATGATCAGCTCACGTTGCCCACGTCCGATAGGGATCATGGCATCGATTGCTTTGATACCGGTTTGAAGTGGTTCCTTCACGGGTTCACGGAAGATAACCCCGGGCGCTTTACGCTCCAGCGGCATTTCGTACAATTCACCGGTGATAGGACCTTTACCGTCAATTGGTTCACCCAGCACATTTATAACACGTCCGGCAAGATTTTCCCCTACTTTCAGCGAGGCGATCTTCCCGGTCCTTTTTACTTTATTGCCTTCTTTGATCTCTGTTGACTCACCCATCAACACCACACCCACATTGTCCTCTTCAAGGTTCAATGCAACCGCTTTTACGCCGTTTTCAAACTCAACCAGCTCTCCAGCACGTACGTTGTTCAAACCGTAAACACGTGCAATACCATCACCTACCTGCAAAACGGTTCCAACTTCTTCCAGGTCTGCGCCAGGATTAAAGTTGCTCAGTTGCTGGCGGAGTATGGCGCTTATTTCGTCGGGCTTAATGTCTGCCATATTTTAAATTTATAGTTGTTAAAGAAATTTTTATAGATACTAATACTATCTGATACTTTTGATATAAACATTGTCCCTGAACTGCTTGCGGATATCCTTGAGATCCCTTAACACGCTGGCGTCCACCAGGTTGTTGTTGAACTCCAGCACAAATCCCCCGATCAGTTCATCTTTTACGGCCGTCTCCAATTCCACATTTCCCAAACCGGCTTCTTTTTTTACTTTTTGCTCTATGGCGTTCCGCAACTCTTCGCTGATGGGCTGGGCAGTGGTCAGCTTAACCCTATAGATACCTTTTATGGCGTTGTATTGCTCAATAGCCGCATCAATGATCTCCGGCAAAATACCTTCCCTTCCTTTTTTAACCAGCAGACTGTTGAAGGAAGCTGTTAGTTTACTCACTTTACCGTTGGTAATCGCTTCCAGTATATTCACCTTTTTATCAGCAGTAATGACCGGGCTCTTGATGACAGCAACAAACTCCTTACTCTGTTTGCATACAGACTGCAGGAATTTCATATCAGCGTATACCGTATCCAACTGGTTTTGCTCCACAGCCAGATCTATAATACTTTTGGCATACCTGGCAGCTAAACGGGGATGAAGCATTGTAGTGATTTGAAAATTTGAAAATGTGATCCCGCAACTACGGGACCGTTTTCCCTGTTACTAATTCAGTTTAATATCGTTGGTTAATTCCCTGATGAACTTCTCCTGTTCAGTCTTACCGGATAACTCGCGGCGGATCACTTTTTCAGATACCTCTATCACCAGGTTTCCTACCTGGTTCTTGAGGTCGATAATAGCAGCCATTTTCTGGTTTTCGATCGCCAGGTGCGTATCGGCCATTATTTTGGAAGCTTCTGCTTTTGCCTGCTCTTTTGCCTCGTTGATGATCTTGTCGCGCATGGCTTTTGCTTCGTTCAGTATCTGTGTCCTTTCTTCCCTTGCAGCAGCCAATAGCCTTTCATTATCATTTTTCAGTTGTGCCATTTCAGCCTTTACCTTTTCGGCGCTGGCAATGGCATCATTAATGCCCTGCTCACGTTCGCCGATGGCTTTCATGATCGGTTTCCAGGCAAACTTGCCCAAAACAAACAAAAGGATCAGGAATGCCAGTGTAGACCAAATAACCAGCCCGGGATCGGGGAGTACCAAAGGATTTATTTCTAACAACATATAATTATGCTTTAAAAGCTCGATTTTTTAAGAAGTACAGATTTCTTCGCCCTGTGCTGGAAATCTGTACTGAATTCTGTTACCGGTTTTACCCTGTGGAAACTATCCGTTTCCTAACAGAGATACCACCACCGCAAACAGTGCAACCGCCTCAACCAGCGCCGCAGCGATGATCATGTTTGTGCGGATTTCGTTTGCAGCTTCCGGTTGACGTGCAATACCTTCAACAGCGCCTTTACCGATGTTACCGATACCGATACCGGCACCGATCGCAGCTAAGCCGGCACCAATTGCAGCTACACTTCCTACTACCATTTTGTTTAATATTTAAAAGTGAATAAAAACGTTTAATTACATTACAGCATCAGCTCTTCTTCATGGTGTTCCTCAATTGCCATACCGATATATAAAGCTGATAACATTGTAAAGATAAATGCCTGCAAAAAGGCTACCAGCAACTCAATGGTATAAATGAATACCGCAAACGGAACCGCGATCGCAGAAGCTGCCACCGATTTAAATATAAAAATCAGGCAGATCAGGCTCATTACGAGGATATGCCCTGCAGTGATATTGGCGAACAAACGTATCATCAGCGAAACGGGTTTGATGAATACGCCCAGTAATTCAATCGGCGCCAGGAAAATTTTCATGGGGGTGGGTAATCCGGGCATCCAGAAAATGTGCTCCCAGTAGCCTTTTTTACCATTTACATTCACAATAACGAAAGTAAACAGCGCCAGCGTCATGGTGAAGGCAATATTACCGCTCAGGTTTGCTGCGCCTGGATAAAAGGGAACAAGTCCCATCATATTATTGATCCATATAAAAAAGAATACGCTGAGCAGAAAAGGCATGAACCTGGCATAATGATGACCGAGATAAGGTTTAGCTATTTCATCGCGCACAAACAATATGATCGGTTCAATAAAAGACTGAAAACCTTTCGGAGCAGAGGTGACACCTGTTTTCCGGTAAGCCCGCGCTACGCCCACAAAAATAACGATCAGCAGAAAAACAGTGAAGAACATAGAAGCTACGTTCTTGGTAACAGATATATCGAGTATTTTTTTTGAAGCTTCCTCGTTTACCGATCCGTCTTCATTTACTACTTTTATCTTTCCTTCGATAGATTTATAAGGATAGTTGCCGTTGTATACTACCGGCTCATGGTGTTCGCCAACCAGTTTCGCAGAAGAGAAAGTTTCAAAGCCTTTATCTGTTTTAAGAATAACCGGTAACGGAAGGGAAGTATGTCCCCACAGATGCCAGCTGTGGTCGTCTCTGATATGATCAAGAATGGTTGCTGTAACGTCAAATTCCTTTTCCGCGGAATCCCCATGGTTTCCGCCATGATCCTGAGCAATAGTTATATTAGAATAAAGTAGTATAAGTGAGCTGAAAACCGTGACCAATAAGGATTTAATGCTTTTTTTACACATACGTCCCCGAAAATTTGCGCAAAGATAGGGGTTGAAGCCCATAAAAAACTATTATATAATATTCGAATTCTGGAATTTTATTCACCATTACTAACCTTTTTTGACCTCCTGTATTTTTTACCGGAATTATTCCGGTTTTTACCGGCAATTTTACCCCTGCAGCCTATTACCGGTGGTCAGTAATTTGCCGGGCACCTAGTTTTACAGAAATTATGATCGTATGACCAACGCATTTAAAAGCAAAAATAACAGGGATACCATAGTGGCCGGCTTTATTTTGTTGCTGATTGGCATAATAATTATAATTAAGCAAACCATTGAAGATTTTCCGGGCTGGGTGGTAAGCTGGCCTATGATCCTGGTCGTGGTGGGTATTTTTGTCGGCATCAGGCATGGATTCAGGGGACCCGGCTGGATCATCCTGATAGGAGTCGGCTGTATTTTCCTTGCGGATAAGGTAATGCCGGGCGCAAACCTGAAAAGGCATGCCTTACCGGTAGGAATCATTGTACTGGGACTATTCCTGATTTTTGCCAAATCATCGCAGAAGGCCAGATTATACAGGGATATGGGGGCAGACTGCGGCGGTAATGACAGGGGGATAGGTGTATCAGGGGCGCAGGATGGAGTTGTTGGCGATGAAAATGATATACTGGAGAGCGTTTCCATTTTTGGAAGCTCTAAAAAAGTTGTTTTTGCAAAAAACTTTAAGGGCGGGGAAGTGGTAAATATCCTGGGTGGATCGGAGATCAATTGCTCCCAGGCTGATATACAGGGAGTTGCAAAGCTGGAAGTGGTCCAGGTGTTTGGTGGCACCAAGATCATTGTTCCCGCCAGCTGGACGGTAAGTTCAAACGCTACTTCCATTTTCGGCGGCTTTGAAGATAAACGGGCGCAGGTAGCGCACCCCGATCCCGGTAAAGTGCTGGTGATAGACGGCACTACTATTTTTGGGGGGATAGAAATTAAAAGCTTTTAGAATTTTAAACCGGATATTATGCATTGGTTCCTGGCTAAAATTGTATATAGGATTATCTGCGGAGAAGGTAAGCATACCCCGCAGTTTGATGAGCAACTGCGGCTTATTAAAGCTGTAGATGAAAAGGAAGCGCTGGAAAAAGCTTATGCGCTTGGCGTAAGGGAGGAAGACAGCTTCTTTAATAACAGGCAGAAGCTTGTTCAGTGGCAATTTATCAATGTTGCCGAGTTGCACAAAATAGCCCAGCTGGCAGACGGAGCCGAATTATACAGTCATATTGAAGAGAAGGAAGACGGGGACCTCTACGAGGAAGTAGTACATAAAAAAGCGGAACACCTGAAACATCATGTGGATGTTCCCGTACTGCAAACATTTTAAATCTCAGCTTGGGTAGTTATTTACATAAATTTTTATACCTGGGATTCTGGTTCCTTTGGTCTGCTATTCATGCATTGATCTTATCTGAATGGGGGTACCATCCGAAAGATGCCTGGATGGACAGCCTTGTAAGTAATGTGTGGCTGGCAACAGTGTGCGCCTTTATAACCTACTGCCTGAGATACTATTTACCCCGCAGGGAGAGACTCACCTACCTGTTGCTGCTGAGCGTGGTTTTTGTGGTGGTATGGACGGCCGCAGCACGGTATACCATTCCCCTGTTTGAAAATAGCATGCTAACGGATAACTTTAGTGATACGCTGTACCTCCGTGCTGCAATTGCATGGCTGATCATTATTTGCGTGATCCTGATGAATGTGATATGGTATACGCAGGAAGAACAGAAAGAACAGGAGCGGAGAAAAAATGAAGCAGAAAGGATCGCCAAGGATGCAGAGTTGTTTAAATTACGACAGCAATTACAACCCCATTTTTTATTTAACAGCCTGAACTCCATCAGCGCGTTGGTAGTATCTGACCCCCGCGCAGCCAGGGGAATGGTGCACCAGCTTTCAGATTATCTCAGAAGCACCCTGAAAAAAGAAGAAGACAAATGGGTAACGTTGTCTGAAGAGTTTGAATACCTGCAATTATACCTGGACATTGAAAAGGTACGCTTCGGCAACCGCCTTTCTGTTAATATTAAGAGCAGTGAAGACAGTCTGCAGATGAAGCTGCCGGCATTATTATTGCAACCTGTTGTAGAAAATGCTATTAAATTCGGATTGTACGATACTATAGGCAATGTGGATATTGGCATCAGGTCCGCCGTTGCGGAAAATATGCTTGTCATAACCGTGCAGAACCCTTTTGATTTCGAAGTGTCGAAGCCTAAAACCGGAACCGGATTTGGGCTCAACTCTGTTCATAGACGGTTACATTTGCTGTTTGGCAGAACTGACCTGTTAAACGCACAGGGGAATGAAAATGTATTTACTACCACCATAAAAGTGCCGCAACTATGATCAGGATTTTAATAATAGATGACGAGCTGTTGGCAAGAAGTATTGTGAAGGAGTACCTGGCTGCGTATCAGCAGGTGGAAATCGTGCAGGAATGTAATGATGGTTTTGAAGGCGTGAAAGCTATTGTGCAGTACCGGCCTGACCTGATCTTTCTGGATATACAAATGCCGAAGATCAATGGTTTTGAAATGCTGGAGCTGGTAGAATCGCCGCCGGATGTCATTTTTACTACTGCGTTTGATGAATATGCGATCAAAGCTTTTGAGGCGCATGCGGTAGATTACCTGTTAAAGCCGTTCAGCAGGGAACGATTTGACAGGGCCTTGCAGAAATGGATGGAACGGCGTCAGGGTGGACAAATACAAATGGATATGCCCGCAGAAGCCATAGCAGGGCAAATGCAGCTAAATACCAATCGCGTAGTGGTGAAGAGCGGAGGAAAGATCAGGATCATTCCTTTTGCCGAAATCAATTACCTGGAAGCTGCCGATGACTATGTGAAAATTCATTGTGATGATGGCGTTTATCTAAAGAATAAAACAATGTCGTATTTTGAGCAGGTGCTGGATGCTGCTTCTTTTACCCGTTCTCATCGCTCTTATATGGTGAATGTGCAGAAAATAACCCGCCTGGAACCTTATGAAAAAGAAAGCTACCTGGCTCTGCTGGCATCGGGGGATAAGGTGCCTGTTAGTAAAACAGGCTATGGAAAGCTAAAGCAGGTATTGGGACTTTAATGAAAAGATATATATTTCTTAAGCATTACAGCAGGGCATATTTCAAATCTTAACTTTGTGCAAGTTTCCGGTCGGTGGAGGCACCGGCCGGTAGCGTGTTCTACTGGCGGGTGTCTCTATCCGCCTGCTGAAAATTGAACTTTTTTCACCGAAGGTAAATACACCCCTGCGGTATTTGAAGTTTTTAGCTTAAAATTGCAACGGTGTACAATGTTCGCATAGCCGGATTCACCATTTTTGATAAAAATTATATCCTGATATCCCGGCTGGGAACAGTTTGATTACCTTTATTAAAAGATCTCAGTTGCATGAAAAATGCTTGTGCTTTTATCGGTTTAATGCTTGCTTTAATTGCCTGTAACAGTCGTCCGGCAAAAGATCCGCTCGTTCAGCTTGCTGATACTACCATGCAGTTGAAGGGCGGAAGAGAGTTCGATTCATCACATCTTGCACTTGTCGGTAGATATGAAGGGGTGCTGCCTTGTGCTGATTGTGGCGGAATAAAGACGGAGCTTACCCTTTACCAGGACATCAGCAATGATGAAAATAATGTGTATGTATTGAAGGAAACCTACCTGACTGATAATACCGGTGATACTGCCTTTACCAGCCAGGGCAAATGGGATGTATTGAAAGGAGTGGAAGGGAATGATACCGCTACCGTTTTTTTTCTCAACTATGATGAGCCCGAAGATGCAAGGTATTTTTTGCAGGCGGGTACGGATATTTTATTGCTTGATAAGGAGCAAAAAGTCATTGAGTCAAACCTGAACTATACATTAAGACGAAAAGAATGACGAAGCCGCCGCTTCGCGGATATCCGCTTCAGAAATTATTTCAACAATTTAATTTGTTTTGGTGATATGAATTATGATAGCGCACTGGAGTTGCTTATTAAGAATGCATTGCAGGAGGATATTGGCGATGGCGACCACTCCACCCTGTGCTGCATTGACAAAAATGCAGAAGGGAAAGCGGTACTTAAAATAAAGGAAGAAGGTGTGCTTGCCGGCATGCAGGTGGCAGAAAGAATATTCAGGTACATGCAGCCAGATGTCATTTACCAGGCCTTTAAAAAAGATGGTGAAGAGATGCATCCCGGGGAAGTCGCATTTGAGGTGCAGGCCAAAGTGCATACCATTTTGCAGTGCGAACGGCTTGTGCTGAATTGTATGCAGCGGATGAGCGGTATTGCTTCCCTGACGAAAAAATATACGGAAAAGCTGGACGGTTATCATACCCGTTTGCTGGATACGCGGAAAACAACGCCCAATTTCAGGCTGCTCGAAAAAGAAGCGGTTCGTATAGGAGGGGGGCTCAATCACCGGATGGGGTTATATGATATGATCATGCTGAAAGATAACCATATAGACTATTGTGGAGGTATTGAAAAAGCGCTGTCTCAGGCATATGCGTACGTGAAAGACGTGAAACCCGGACTGCAGGTAGAAATAGAAACCCGGAATATTGAAGATGTAAAAAAGGTGCTGGCTTTTGGTAAGGCGGACAGGATCATGCTCGACAATTTCACTCCTGAACAGATAACCGAAGCGTTAAAGTTGATCGGCGGCAAAATGGAAACAGAGGCGAGCGGTGGCATCAACCTTGACAATATCGTGAGCTATGCCGCTACTGGAGTGGACTTTGTGAGTGTAGGGGCCGTAATACATCACGCAGTCAGTGCAGATCTTAGCCTGAAAGCTGTGTTACTATAAAAAGATTTATCCAATGGCAAAGAAGAATAAACCCGACAGCCGGGGATATGTATACAGTACCGATCCTGATTTCCTGAAATATGAAGAGCCCGAGGAACAATCTACGCTGCCCCCGGATAAGCAGGTACTCAAGATCATCCTCGAAACAAAGCACAGGGCAGGGAAGATGGTGACCGTTGTGTATGGTTTTGCAGGAACAACAGCAGACCTGGAGGAACTGGGTAAGAAGTTAAAAACATACTGCGGAACCGGTGGCGCCGTAAAGGATGGAGAGATCATCGTCCAGGGCGATCATCGTGATAAAGTGCTGCAATGGTTGCTGAAAAACGGGTACGGGAAAGCAAAAAAAGTATAGCGCCCTTAACCGCCGTTCCGGCTGGTTATACGCTTCTTCCTCATTGAGCCGTGACATGTAGCACCCCGTTCCTACTGAATAGGCTACCCAGCTGCGTTATTATAGAGAGACGTCCCTGATCGGATCCCACCTGCACCTTGAACTGCACGTGAGGACACGTGCGCTGGCAACGCACCACCTGGTCGTGTAGCCGCACGCAGCTTTCCCGGAGCTATGATTTACGAGAGTTTACCCTATGGCTCATTGGTAAACTTATTACTTATCATGAACCGCTTACTTATCTTCCGCCGGGAGGGCAGTGCTTCAATAAATACTCCGTGAATAATTTTTTAAGGTGCTCACTGGTACCTTCTCCTTCGGCAATGCTGTGCGAACGATTGGGATATGCCATGAACTGGAATTGCTTATTGTATCTGATCAATTCGTTCAGCAGCATTTCTGCATTTTGATAGTGCACGTTATCATCGCCGGTACCATGTATATACAGCAGGTTACCTTTCAGGTTTTTAGCGTAGGTAACCGGGGAGCCATTTAGAAAATCTTCTTTGTTCTCCTGCGGCAACCCCATATAACGTTCCTGGTAAATATTGTCGTAAGTGAGCTGGTTGGCTACGGCAGCAACGGCAATGCCGGTTTGAAAAATATCCGGGTATTGGAAAAGAAGGTTCAGCGTGGAAGATCCTCCGCCACTCCATCCCCACGAAGCCACCCTCGAAGCATCCAGGTATGAACGCTCTTTCAGCAGCTTTTTCATTCCCATTGCCTGATCCCGTATGTTGATCCTTCCTATGTTCCTGTAAATGGCTTTCCGCCATGCAGCACCCTTTAATGTAGGAGTGCCCCGGTTATTAAAGGATACATATACGTATCCCTGGTCGGCCATATTACCCTCAAAAAGCCTGTTGCGCCCTGCGTAGTAAGTATCTTCCACTGTTGCCGATGCAGGCTCGCCATATACGTATAATAACACAGGGTATTTTTTTGCAGGATCAAAATCCGTTGGTTTGGTGATCCATCCATCCATCGTGATCCCGTCTTCCGTTGTAACCTGAAAAAATTCAATATTCCTGTTTTTCTCCGGCTGCATATTCTTTGCGATGCTTTCCTCGTCCTTCAGCGGCTTGTGATCTGGGAGTTGTATCCATTCATATACAATGGGAGTAACCCTGTTCGTGAAAGTATGCAGGGCCAGTTTTGCTTCGGGAGAAATTTCATAACCATGCGTGCCTTTAAGTGTTTCCGGTGACACCAGTTCCAGCTTGCCTTTTCCGTCCATTTTTGTCCTGTACAGGTAACGTTGTATGGGACTTTCGGGCGAGGCTATAAAATAGACATAGTTGTTTTTGTTGTCAACAGCGCTTATGCTTTCAATATCAAATGCTCCTTTGGTAAGCAGGGTTTCTTTTTTGCCGTCAGCGCTCAGGCGGTATATGTGGCGCCAGCCATCCTTTTCACTTACCCACAGGAAAGCGTTGCTGTTATCAATCCAGTCCCAGCCCCTGGGGTCGTCGTCATTCCAGCGGGATTTGATATCAATCCAGGCTTTATCGTTTTCGCGGTATATTTCCAGAGCGCTCCCTGTCAATATGTTGCCATTGTATATCCGGGTTTCATTTTGTTTTCTGTTGAGCTGCTGCACCATTACAGTTGAGCTGGTATGCCATTCCATACGGGGCAGGTAATTTTGCCTGCTGTCTCCCGGTATATCCAGCCACTTTGTATTTCCACCTTCTGCACTCACTATGCCTATCCTCACGGAAGAAGGCGGTTCACCTACTTTCGGATATTCTACGGGTATCGTAAAGGAATAGATGGAATCAGTAGTATTGATCATCAGGTAATCGCGGGTTTGCCTGGCATCTACCTGCCAATACGCAATATGCTTGCTGTCTGTGCTCCATCTGAAGCCGTCCCGGCAGCCAAACTCTTCTTCATAAACCCAGTCGAAGGTACCGTTGATCAACTGCCGGTTACCATCAGTGGTAAGGGCAGTAGTTTTACCCGTACTGATCTCTTCCACATAAATATTCCTGTCACTCACATAAGCAACCTTTTTGCCATCCGGCGATAGCTTCGCATACATCAGGCTTTGTGATGGTTTGTCTTTTCCTATTTGTGTTAATGTTTTGTTCGTTTTGTTGACCAGCCAGTAATCACCCCTTGTGTTATACCGCCATACCCTTGCGGTATTGGTAAAGATCAGCAACAGGTTCTTGCCGTCGCTGACTTCAAAGTCGGCTACTTCCAATGGTGTTTTTCCTTTGGGGGTATACTCCGATGCATATGCCAGTATACTGACCGGTTGCGCAGCAGCGGGTGTTACAAGCAGGATACCGTTTTCTGTTACCTGGTAGAAACCGCTCCCTTCTTTTGTCCAGGTAATTTCCTTATTTTTAAACTGGGCAGTTAATGCAGCAGGTACAAAAAGGCAAATAATAAGTACCACGCGGCGAATTGTTGATGCCATCAGCATAGCTTTTTGATTTGGCGGCTAAGTAAAGGAGAAAAACAAAAGCTGCCAAAGATTTTAGAAAAACTATTCATGCGTTCCTGCTTTATTAACAAAAGAAGCATATTAAATTACAGGATTGCTGAAAATTATGGCTGAGAATAAGGAAAAATTGCGGTTAGATAAATACCTGTGGGCTATACGGATCTTTAAAACCCGCAGCCTGGCGTCAGAAGCTTGTGACAAGGGAAGGGTAAAGCTGAATGAAGAGCAGGTAAAGGCCTCCAGGAATGTGAAAGTGGGAGATGTATATGATGTTAAAACAGAAGCCCGTTTCTGGAAAATAAAGGTGACGGATTTACTGTCTAACCGGGTACAATATAGTGAAGCGATCAAATATTACCTCGATATCACCCCGGAAGAAGAAAAGGAACAGGTACATTACCAGGCCGCCAGCTTTCATACCGGTAAACGGTTGAGCAAGGTGGGGCGTCCCACTAAAAAGGAAAGAAGGGATATTGATGAATTTTTAGGGGAATAGGAAGGAAGAGTTGCAGGTAGGTCTCAGGGGTTCATCCTGTATCCTGCTACCTGCGTCCTGTAACTTTTTATTGGACTACCAATAACTTACTATTTATTCATCTTGTATTTCTTGTTCACTTTAGGACTATTAAAATACTTGTCAAGATTAGCCTCCGAGTCTTCTATTTCCACCAGGGGCACTTCTATCAACTGCATCTGAATGTCTTTCAGTTCCTTCTTCATGGTGGCAGTTTTGTTAAGTATTTCGGGATCCTTATCGCCAACGAGGTTGTTGTTTTGTAACATGTACTCCAATCGCTTGATGCTGCTCCTTACCAGGGACGCTGAAGATTGTTCCGCTTTCTTTTGGGGCGAAACGCTTTCTTTAACAGGCACCATAGCTACACCGGCACTCGGTAATATCTTGCCCGCGGTCTTCTGCCCATCAGTGGGCAGCGAAGAAAATACTGTTCCTCCCAGCGCTGTAGCGGCAGATGTCAGCTCAAAAGTGGTGCGGCTACGTCCATTCCGCCTTACCTGCTTGTCAAGGAACATAAAAGTAGCCTTCAATTGAGTGATGTATTTGTTGACCGATTTTTTGACATCATTAAATTCCAGCACTTTTTGGGGGTAGTTGATATTTTCTTTTACCACGATATTAACCACAGCTGTATCCCTGACATTGAACTTGTTGACGCCAATGAAGTTTACGATCACCTTTTTTTCTTTGCCGGCATCTGTAGATTTTACAAAGCCGAACGGAGGGCTCCAGACGAAATCATCGCCACACTTCGATACCACGCCAAGTGTTCGTATGGAATAATTGCTGGTCATTGTGATCTTTTCTATCGGAAAGCTGCCCTCTTCACATTGAACCTTAAAGGCTATACTATCGCCTTCATCCACATATAAAATATTATTGACCGCCGGTTTTACTTTAGACGGAATGATCTCCGTGTTGTAAAACATCAGGGTAAAGGAGGTATCGATCTTATCAACAGGGTTGTCAAGGTTTTGGATACCGAGCCGTACCTTATATTCATAGTCATATTTCAGCCGGCCTGACAGGAAGAAGCCTTTTTCCGCTTTAAAGTTCAGCAGCCCTGTATTACGATTGATACGCAATCCCACAGGAGCGTTCATCAGGTACCAGTAATATTTGGATTGATCTTTATTGATCTCAAGCTCATATTCCAGTGTAGAGTCCACATGAAGTGTAATGTAGGGGTTCAGGTTCCTGATCCTCAACACAGTATCTTCCTGCGGAATAGGCCTGAATATGGTATCCGCTTGAGATGTGACTTGGGGAGAGTCTACTGTTTGTACCGGAATTTTCAGGGTATCAGGTTCCTGTGAAAATGCCGGAAGGGTAAAACCAATTATCAGAGCCAATGCCCAGATCAAAGATTTATTGATCAATTTTCCAGTCTTTAAAGGGTTAAATAATTGATTGCAAAAGTAGTGCATTATATAACAATTAAACTTGGAATACCTTTTAATATTGTTTATAGCAATGCTAAAATTAAAAAAGCATGCCACATATGAAAAATGTAGCATGCTTGCCTTACTAATCCAACCTTAATTCACACAAAGTTTAGCTTATTGTTATCTGCCTGGTGGAAGGTTGCAGCTCTTCCTTTTTAGGCAACTGCAGTGTAAGCACACCATTTTCGTATTTAGCCTGTATAGCTTCCGCATTGATCTTTTCGCTCAAAGAAAAGCTGCGTTTGAAGCTTTCAGCATGAAATTCCCTGCGGACGGTTTTGTATTCTTCGCTTTTGATTTCTTCCTTCTTCTCGTAAGAAATGGTCAGAAGGTCTTTGTCTATTGATATATTGATGTCCTCTTTTTTCAATCCCGGCACACTTACCTCAATATGGTATGCATCTTTGGTTTCGTGTATGTTAGCCGGCACTTTGCTGAAGGAAGGCAGACCGGCATCTTTTCCCCAGGCTTCATTAAAGAATTCATCCAGGATAGAACCCCATACTTTGGGAGCGGGTGCTCCATTTACCTTTACAAGTTTCATAGTTTTTATTTTTTGTTTTTGTTTTTGAATGTGGTTATGGTGGATCAAACAATGTTCCAATGATAAAATCTGCAGTTTAATGCTCCATGATGACAGGGTTAGCTAAAAATAATTGACAATGTGTCTTATTTTTTATTTTAAAAGCGACATTATGTCTTGTTTGGTGCTAATATAGATTCAAGCGAGGATTTGTGTAACTTTGCCTCTAAACTTTTGAAACATGTATCCAGCAGAAATAGTAATTCCAATGAAAGAGGAGTTAACCGATTATGGATTTGAAGAATTGTTAACTCCCGAACAGGTAGATAAAGCAATTGAGCAAAAAGGCACTACCCTGGTAATGATCAATTCGGTATGTGGCTGCTCGGCAGGAAGCGCCCGTCCCGGGGTGCTGATGGCTGTACATAACGCCGCTAAAAAACCGGATCATCTTACCACCAGCTTTGCGGGTTTTGATATAGACGCGATAAAGAAATTAAGGGAACACCTGTTACCTTATCCGCCTTCTTCTCCCGCTATTGCATTATTTAAAGACGGGCAACTGGTTCATTTTATTGAAAGACACCAGATAGAAGGCAGACCGGCACAGTTGATCGCCGGCAACCTGATCGCTGCTTTTGATGAATATTGTAACTGATTTGATAAGTGGCAGGAGTTATAGGATCGTAAGAGGCAGGTAGTAAAGGTTTGCATCTTACGGTCTTACTACCTGCTTTCTTCCCTGCAACCTGTGCCTTGCGTCCTGAAACTTCTATCCCTCCAATCCATTATTTTACAGTAACATTGCGGTTCAATTAATTAATGGCATGTATCCCAATCTATATTTTTTTCTGAAAGATACATTTGGTGTTGAACCGTGGGCGTGGACCAAATACATCAATTCGTTTGGCTTTTTTGTTGCGATAGCTTTTGTTGCGGCGGCTTTTATCTTAACAAGAGAATTGAAAAGAAAAGAGCGGCTGCAGTTATTGTTTCCCGTGGAAGAAACCGTTGTTGTGGGTAAACCTGCTACTACCGGGGAGCTGATCAGTAATGCTATTTTCGGTTTTTTGATAGGGTATAAGCTGCTGGGTATTTTCTTTAGCAATGAGGGGCTTCCGCCGCAGGAATATATTTTTTCGTCAAAAGGGAGCTTGTTGGGAGGAGTTGTTCTGGCAGTTTTGTTTGCCTGGTTGCGATACAGGGAAAAGAGCAGGCAAAAACTGGCAAAGCCGGAAGAACGTAAGGTGCGGGTTTGGCCGCATGAAAGAGTAGGGGATATTATAGTATTGGCGGCTATTTTCGGATTTGCGGGCGCCAAAGTTTTTGATAACCTGGAGAATTGGGACAGGTTTATTCAAAACCCGGTAGAAAACCTGTTATCCCCCAGCGGACTTACCTTCTATGGAGGATTGATCTGCGCTACGGTTGCCATATTGTGGTATGCACGTAAAAAGAAAATTTCTATTCGTCATTTGGTAGATTCGGCTGCCCCGGCTTTGATGATTGCCTATGCCATCGGCAGAATTGGTTGCCAGGTAAGCGGCGATGGCGACTGGGGAGTGCCTAACAGCGCCTATGTAACCACCAGTGAGGGGAAGGCCATTCTGGCGCAGCTGGGAGATTTTGATAAAGCCGTGGAACAGCATAAAGCTATTTTTGCCAGTGAATTCGGAGAAGACGATATTCCGCATATTTCTACCAAAGCTCCTTCTTTCCTGCCAGTCTGGATGGTAGCCTACCCTTATGCCCATAACGTGAATGAGGAAGGGTTCAGGATCGCAGGTTGCGAAGGAGATTATTGCACGGCATTGCCTGTACCTGCATATCCTACGCCTTTTTATGAAACGGTTATGTGTGGTATTTTGTTTTTCATCTTAATGTTTCTGCGCAGAAAAATAACCATCCCCGGTCAAATATTTGCTATATACCTGGTGATGAACGGTGTAGAGCGCTTCTTCATTGAAAAGATCCGCGTAAATACCAAGTATGACATTTGGGGCTTTCATCCCACACAGGCTGAGCTGATCTCTTCCCTGTTGGTGATCGTAGGGGCAACATTGTACTTTTGGGTAAAAAAGCTTCCTGCTCCGGCAAAGAAATAGAGCACTACAGGGATTTCTGATTTTCTAATTTTGGGTTTTTGATTTTCGATTTGTAGGATCTTCATTAATGTATTGATCGGCAACCAGGGATTAGTTGTTGCTATAAAAAAGCCACTGGCACACAAGGGTAAGTATTCCTTTGTGTATCAGTGGCAGGAAACCATGTGTTAGAGACTGTGTAAGGTCCGCTTTTTACACAGCTTCTTCGGTTAATTTGTTGGCACCAGCCGCTAAAAAGACGGATCAGCCGGTGTATTGGGGTTGTTGTCCCTTTCCCTGAAAGGATAAGGAAACAGGTTTCTTTTCTTTTCCGAATCGGGGCGGCTGAAGCGGCGCATGTCTTCCAGCTTTAATCCGGACATATACAATTCAATACAACGTTGCCGGTAAATTTCCCTAAGCAGGGCTTCAGATGTTGCTGTGCCGGCATAAGCCGGTTCTTCAGCGCCTATGCCAAAAGGATCCGTGGCCGCGGTCTTGGTTCTTATTTGGTTGATTTCCGCTATGGCATCCGGCAGGGAGGGGCTGCTCTGGCGGATATAACACTCCGCTTTTATCAGCGTCATCTCACCGGGCAGGTAAACGGGCCAGGATGTACTAAGTGATTCCCCGAAACCCCTGATCCTCCATTTGGGAGGAATGGTTTCATTTATCCCCATATAAAATGCCCTGCGCTTGTCAGAAAGAATAGGCGCCAGTTCTTCCGGCAAACCGAAAGAGGAATCAATTACCTGAAAAACATTATTGGTGGCTGTGGCTACAGTAAAAATGGGGTTTGGACTGATGGCATCGAAGTCCATCGTGCTCTTTACAGACAGGTCTACGTTGTTTGCTGCTGTCAGCGCACCGCTGTAGTCTCCGGTAAACAACAGGTACCTGGCTTTGAGTGCCTGCAGGGTGTTGGGTATTTCTATTCCCTGCGGCAGGTTATTAAGTAATTGTGAGCTGATGGGACTGGCTGCTATAGTGGCTAATGCAATGTTAATGGTTGCGAGCGCTTTTCCAAATCCTTCCGTGCGGTTCACAAATCCTACTTCTGCGCCAATGGTATCCGGTACTTTTTCCCAGAACATTGCGAGGTTACCGTAGGCAAGTGCTTTAAAAACAGATGCGTAACCGATCAGCCCGGAGGCATACCCTTTGTCTCCAAGGTTCGCGGCATTGTTGATCACATTATTGGCATCAAAAATTACTTTCAGGTTCGACGCCCAAAGATTGCCCACTATGCCGTTGTTGCCGTCTACATTGGCGCCGCCAACCGACATGTTAAACTCATCCGTATTTCCGGCATTCATCAATCGCAGTTCATTTGTGGAGAATCCATTCGCGGTAACCAGGTTGTATAAAGCAGAAGCACGGTTAACGCTGTATTGCTTTTGTACACCAACGGCCACCCCTGTTAATCCCACGGAGGAGTTCAGTGCCTCGTCAAATTGGGTGGCGCCCGGGTGGGTGAAATTCTTTTTACATGAACTTATACCAAGCCCGGCAATTACCAGGATGAGTATTGTATATCTTATGTTGTTCATATCGTTCAGTTATATTGGTTAATACTAAAATTTCGTGCTGAGGGTCAAAGCATAAGTTCTGGGAATAGGCACGTTCCCGAAATCAATACCGCGTGCCAGGGTACTACCGCCGCCTGCATTGGTTTCCGGGTCGAAGCCTTTATAATTGTCCCAGCTGATAAGGTTACGACCGGACAGACTCAGCGAAAGATCGCTGATTACTTTGTTCAGCCTTCCGAAATTGTAAGTAAGGGATATTTCGCGCAGCTTTACAAAGCTGCCGTTGTCCATACGCCATTCTTCTATGGCATATACGCCGCTTACATATCCGCGGGGAATTAACCCCATATGCTCTTTTTCAGCAAATTCTTTACCATTGCCAACCCCCTGTCTTGTCCTGAAGTCTGCATTCCATACCTCCAGCCCCTGCACAGCGTCCAGTTGTACCCGTAAGGATAGCTTTTTATAGTTAAACGTGTTGACCAGGGTACCGGTCCAGTCGGGGTTGGGATCACCGATCACCTTTCTTAAAGGAGTGCCGATGGGCAAACCGTCTGCATCACGTTGGGGCGTATAGGTAGATACCGTGTTTTGTACTCCCAATTCCCGTACAGGGATACCGTTGGCATTTTTTACTTCTGCACCGTTGGCATCCCGGGCAAAAAAGAAACCGTAAAATACGCCTATGCCGTAGCCCGGTATGAGCGAGGAGGATCCTGCCGGATTGTTATACTGAATGAGCCCTTGTGGGATTTTTTCCACCCTGTTCCGGTTTTTATTATAGATGAGATCAATATCCCAGCTGAAGTTTTTATTTTTTACCGGAGAGCCCCCTATCATTAATTCGATACCCTTGTTGCTGATAATGCCTACATTGTCCAATAAGCTGCTGAACCCGCTGCTGGGGGCTATAAACCTGGCCAGTAGCAGGTCACTCACTCTTTTGTTGTACCAGTTAAAAGTAAGGTTAGCCCGTCCGCCGAAGAATGACATATCGGTTCCTATTTCAATTTCCTGTTGCTTTTCGGGCTTCATCAGCTCGTTGGCGAGGGTGCCCGAAGACATAAGGGCTGTTCTGCCAACCAGGGGGCTTGATCCATATACATTGAACCTGTCATAAGCCCCGATGCCGGTAAGGTTCCCGCTTTCACCGTAAGCAGCCCGTATTTTCATATAATCCCAGAAATGGCTAAGCCCTGCTTTTTCCCAAAACGCTTCATCGCTGATGATGTAGCTGCCGCTTAGCTTAGCATAAAATTGGTTGCGCTCTGTTTCACCAAAAACCGAAGAGCCGTCAATACGTCCCGCCGCTGTCAGGAAATAACGGTTTTTGAACTTGAAATTCTGCTGCAGGTACCCCCCGCTGATAGATATCTCTGATCGTTGATCCGTACCCGGTAGCACCGTGCTGGCGCCGGATACGGTTTGCACGAAGGGCGCCAATCCCCGGCCCTGCAATACCGTATAGTTGGATTTTTCGTATTGCAGAGAATATCCCACCTGGGTGGTGGAAATAAGGTCGGATGTGATATTTTTATTGAGGGTAGCGTTCAGCTCGTGGTTGATCAGGAACTGCTGGTTGTTACCAGCGCTGGCATACCCATTCTGGGTGGGGTCGAGGCTTGGTCCGCCGCCCCAGAAATCGGGACTGGCATTATAGGTATAAGGAGGGATATAGGTGGTGCCCATCTGGCTGATGTTATCCACCCCTACTGTATAATCCACCGTTACATCTTTTATGGGTTTCAGCTTCAATGCCAGGGATGAGATCACCCGGTTGGTCTGGTTGCGTTGCTTGATATCCTCAATAATACTTACCGGGTTAATGCGTCCTCTTTCACCCACGGCCATCAGGTTGCCGTTATCATCCCTTCTCCATATATCATGAAAGTTGCCAATGATGGTAATGCTGTTGATGGGAGAGAAAAAAGAGTTGCCATCCGGTTTCTCATTAGCAATACTGTTGGTGTAGCTGATACCTGCAGCCAGGCTGGCCCAGCTGGACAATTCCTGGTCCAGGTTCAGGCGGAATGAGAAACGCTGGAAATCGGTATTCTTAATAATGCCCTGGTTGTGAAAATAGGATGCGGAAGCAAAATATTTGGTCTTATCCTTTCCTCCTCTCACCGACAGGTTGTTGTCTGTGCCTATCCCATCCCTGAAAATATAGTCCCAGTAATTGTAACGGGTTACGGGTGTGGTGGTGGTTTGATCCAATAGCAGGATGTCCTGCGTAATGGCGCCCGGCCCATCCGGTGCGGGTCCAAATTTAACCGGTGCGGTATTATACCCGGGATCTTTGCGCAGTTGGTTTACATTCACGCTGGTACTGAAGCTGACCGACGGGTTGCCGCTGCTGCCTCTTTTGGTAAAGATCTGTACAACCCCTGCATTGGCGCGGCTGCCGTAAATGGCTGCTGCTGCTGCACCATTTAATACTTCGATACGCTCGATGTCGTTGGGATTGATATCTACCATACGGTTAGGCGCAGGCGAAATAACGCCGTCGTAGGCGCTTGGGGTATTGGTCACTCTCCGCGTGCTGTTGCTGACAATAACCCCGTCAATAATATACAGCGGCTCGCTGGAAGAATTGATGGTGCTGGTGCCTCTGAGCCTTACCGATATGCTGCCGCCGGGGTCGCCCGAGTTCTGACTGATTTGGGCGCCGGGCGTTTTTCCTTGCAAGGCCGCCAGCACATTCCCGGTGGTAGCTTTTGCAAGCTGATCGCCCTTCACAGTGCTGATAAAGCTGCCCAACTGGCGTCTCGTAGTTCCCTGGGAAGTACCGGTCACTACCACCTCGTCCATGCCCAGCGGGTCTGTTTCCATCTGTACGTCCGCATTGTAGGAGTCGGCATTGCCGATGGTAATGGATTGTTCCCGGGTCTTAAATCCTATCCCGGAAAACACCAGCACATGATCGCCGGGTTTAATATTGGCCATCATGTTGTAAGCGCCATCGGCTTCACTAATAGCACCGGCATTACTGTTGCGCAGCGATACAGAAATGCCGGGAAGTCCTTCGCCGTTTTTGTCCGTGATTTTTCCGGTAATACGTACCTGCGCCGTAGCCGCTATGCACAGCAGCTGCAGGATAAATACAAAAGAAATCAACCGGTATTTCTTTTGTGTGAGAGGTTGTCCTTTTTTCATGATGCAGTTTTTTTGAAATAAAAATCAGTGAAAAATTATAAAACAGTTACGCCTGCTTTTTTATAAGATGTTAACCGAACGTCGCCGGGATCAAGTTCTGTTATCAGCACATTTACTTTATCCAGTCCACACACTTTGATCTTTTGAGACGAATTCAGCTTTTCAGAGATAGTCAACGCCACTACCTGTTGTGCAGAGGCGATCATAGCTTTTTTTACCTGTACCACCTCCCAGTCGTTATCCGTAATGCCGGTTTCAGTATCAATTGCATTAATCCCCAGAAAGCAGATATCAGCTCTGATATCCTTTATTTTTTCAACCGTTTCTGCCCCGATCGCTATTTTGGAACTTTTTGATATCCTGTCACCGGTAAATATTACATCAATATTGGGATGATGGATATATGCATATGCAGCTGGTAAACTTGCTGTAATAAATGTTGCGGTAAGTTCCGGTGGTAATGATTTGGCTAACTCAATGATGGTAGTACCGCCGGTCGTTAAAATAAACATTCCGTTTTTTATTAAACTGACGGCCTTATGTGCAATTGTTTTTTTGCCGGATGATGCATACACCGGATTTTCGACAGCAGAGAGATGAAAAGATTTTGATAGAGCGCCTCCATGCACTTTGATCAACTGGTTGTTCCTGTTCATTTCGTTCAGGTCGCGCCGGATTGTGTCTTCTGAAACATTCATCTTCTGGCTAAGGTCAACGGACAACACCCTGTTGTGCAGATTTACCTCCCGGAGAATGAAAGACTGCCGTTCTTTCTTTAGCATGATAATCTTGGTTATACCAGCAAATTATAAAAATAAACGCATAAAAGCGCATAAATCAGCAGTTAAATGACACTTTTTTGCATGTTTTTGCTGCTTTTATTGCTGTTTTTTACTGAAAAAACCCGATTTTTTATTCTTTTACCAACTATATCCCTGTCCCTGAATACAAAAAACCGGCTCACAGCAGTCATTATTGGTAAAAACAGGTTAGCAACAATCAGAGGAGTTGCAATGGTGCCAATGGGCATGTTGACACATTAATTATTGTATTTATCGGGTGCAGATAACCGCACAGGTATATACTCATTATTCAGCTTATTATATAATTGTAAACCACTTAAAAAAAATATATACGTTGAGTATATAATCTCCTTTTGCCCTCTCCTTGTATATTACGAATGCATAGTCACAGCTACTACAGGAATTTCAGGGAAGAAGAGTTCGCATCTGACGACTATTTCCAGCATTGGGTATTAACACCTGATGATACGGCTGATGTATTCTGGAAAGCATTCCTGGAAGTTTATCCCCTGCAGAGAGAAACAGTGCTGGGTGCGAGAAAGCTTGTAGAACAGCTGAAAGGTTCCGGACAACAGACCGATGCTTTAACAGCAGAGGAAAAAACGGAACTGAAGTCGGTTATATTTAAAGCGCTGAATTTACCCGAACAGAAAAACGATGAAAAGAAGATCGGGGATCCGTTTCGTAAATGGGGGCTGACAGCTGCAGTGGCTTTAATAATGCTGACGGGCACTGTCATGTTGCGGAAGCCACAGGAGGAACGTGGATATACAAACATGGTGAAGATTACCACCGTTTCCAAACAAATACAGGAAATATTGCTGCCCGACAGTTCGGTGGTGGTATTGAATGGCAACTCTTCCATCAGATACCATGAGGCGTTCGACGCTTCTGCTACCAGGGATATTTATCTGGAAGGAAACGGCTTTTTTAAAGTGAAGAAGAATAGCGGCAAGCCGTTCATGGTACATACGCCCCAGCTCTCTGTGCGGGTGACCGGCACAGAGTTCAATGTGAATACACGGGCTGCCACCACAAATATTGTGCTCGCTCACGGTAGTGTAGATGTAAGTTTTGCTGAAGATGCAGGCAGAACGATCGGGTCTTTGTTACCCGGTCAATCTCTGAACTACGATGCACGCAACGGGGAGCTGCAAAAAGAAGATATACAGCCTGGTCTGTATACAGCTGCCTGGGACGACCATGAGTGGCATTTTGATAATACGCCGCTGACAACAGTAGTGAAACTGATCGAGCAGTTTTACGGAACGGAGGTCGTATTGAACAACCATAAACTAAACAATATGAAAATATCAGCCGTGGTTTCCGTGGAAGATTATTCAACCCTTATCAGGGTGATTGAAAAAACACTGGACGTGTCGGTCTCGGAAACAAATGAAAAAGTTTTTATTAATTAAAGTGATCATTAATTATTTAACCATCAATCAAAACAGTTATGATGAAAGGCCGTTTTTTTTCAAAACGCTGCTTAGGAGCAGTCTCAGCAACGTTTTTGCTGCTGATGATTGTAACAGGAACAACGGCACAGGAAGCGCTGTTGTCTCTGCCCGACAATCAACCAACCTTAGTTCCGGAGACGAACGCTAAAAAGGCGTCACTCGGAACTTTTATGAAAGAGTTCAAAAAAGCATATAGTAATGTGTACTATAGCTATCAGTCAGATGCCCTAAAAGAGATCACCGTTCATTATTCTGATCTTGATGCCGCGAAGCATGTTAATCCGGATATCGTGTTGGAGAATGTTTTAACGCCAGCCGGGTTGCATTTTGAAAAAGTAAAGGAAGTATATGTTATCAGGAAAGATGGCTTCAACGTGCAGCGTACAGAAAGCAGCGTAATAGCTGTCCGTCCTTCGTCAGAGAGTATTGAAGCTGATTTTGTTGTCCGCGGAAACGTGGTGGATGCCAATGGTCCTGTTGCAGGTGTAACCATAACGGAAAAGGGTACATCCAATGCTACCACAACTGACGGAAATGGAAATTTTACTTTAAATGTTGCAAATTCTTCAGCAGTCCTGGTGTTTTCTTCTGTTGGATATCAATCACAGGAGGTTGCTGTAGACGGAAAAGCCTCTGTAAGCATTTTCCTGGAGTCCGATGCGCAGGAACTGGAGGGAGTGGTAGTAACAGCATTGGGATTGACCAGGGAGAAGAAATCTTTAGGATACTCCATCGGCACCGTGAAGGGAGATGATATGACGCATGTAGCAAATGAAAATATGCTGACCTCCATGGCCGGACGTGTTTCGGGTGTTACAATTAACCAAACCAGCGGTGTAGGCTCTTCTATCAGTGTTATCATCAGGGGGGCAAGCTCATTGATCAACAACCAGCCATTGTATGTAATTGATGGGGTACCCATGGGTAGCTCATTGCAGAATGTAAGTGATAAAGGCAGTGGAAACCGGGTAGACTATGGAAATGCTATATCTGATATTAATCCGGATGATATTGAGAGCATCTCAGTGTTAAAAGGTCCCAGCGCTTCTGCTTTATATGGATCCAGGGCAGGTAACGGCGTAATATTGATCACAACCAAGTCTGGTAAAAAAGGAAAGGGATTTGGTGTCAGCTTTTCTACATCCAATGTGTGGGAGCAGCCGTATCGTTACCTCGATCTTCACTATAAGCATGCCAATGGAGAGCGCCCCAATCAGATGAATCCTGCATCTGCCTATTGGGGTGGAATACCTTTGGATAAGGGAAATACTGCTGTGCAATGGAATAGCCCTTTAGATGCAAATGGTCAACCCGTTGCAACTGAGCTAAAGTCCTACAGGGATAATATGAAAAACTTTCTCAATACCGGATTTACTACAACGAATAATGTTTCTGTAGGAGGATCAAATGAAAAGGGATCCTATAGAATTTCCTACAATAATATGCGTAATCAGGGGTTGATACCTGGTCAGGATTTGTACAGAAATAGCATCGCCCTGGCGGGATCGTATGATGTAAGCAAAGGAATTTCTATCAGTAGTAATCTTACCTGGTCCCGGTCAAATTCCAATAGCCGTCCCAATACGGGCGAGCGTAATGCAAATCCGCTGGAAGCCATTTACGATGCAGCATATGTGGATATGACTGAATTCAAGTCTATATGGAAACCGGCACTGGAAGGAATGGAACAATTGAAATACGCAAATAATAAGAATAATCCCTATTTCCTTGCATTGGGTATTCAGAACGGATTTGTCAGAGATCGTCTTATTGGCAACGTGAAAGTTGATTTAAAACTAACAAAAGACCTGACAGCCTTTATTCGTGGTACACTTAATACGAGCAACGAACAAAGGGAAACAAAAATTCCCTGGAGTTACACTTCATTACCCCAGGGAGGATACTATCTAGAGAATTTGTTTGGTCAGGAGGTAAATACTGATTTTTTGATCAGCTACAAAAAGAAAGTAAGCGACTTTGATTTTAGTGTTTCTGCAGGTGGTAACTATATGCAGGCTAATTGGAGAAAAGCAACAGCCGGGGGAAGGGATTTATCAGTACCGGGACTTTACAATGTGCAGAATGTGATAAACTTAGACAGGAATAATCCTGATGTTACCGGAAATAATAAAGGAAGAAAGAATATCTACAGCTTATATGCCATGGCTTCCGTAGGGTTTAAAGATCAGTTATACCTGGATCTGACAGCCAGAAATGATTGGTCCAGTACTTTACCAGCTGATAACCGTTCCTACTTCTATCCGTCCGCATCTTTAAGCTGGTTAGCAAATTCTACTTTCAACCTGCCTTCCAGCATTTCTTTATTGAAACTCAGGGGCGGATGGGCGCAGGCAGGAAATGATACTGATCCCTATACATTGTATCCCACATTGGGTATGGGCTCATGGGGGTCGTTGATAAGCGGAAGTATACCCGACATACAGTATAATCCCTATCTGAAGCCCGAGATATCCACTTCAATTGAAGGAGGAATTGATTTCGGGATGTATAACAATCGCCTGAGATTTGACCTGACCTACTATGATCTTAAAAACAGGAACCAGATATTTAATATAGATATGCCATCTTCTGCAGGTTATATCAGAAAGAGGGTGAATGCAGGCATGCTGAACAGCCGTGGCTGGGAAATCGGGCTGGGCGGTACACCCCTGAGGACTCAAAACTGGACCTGGGATGTTCATGCGAATTTTACGAGAAACCGTGTTTATTTAAGAGAATTGATGGATGGAGTTGATTTCTTCTCTTTCTGGGGTGAAGCCAGTGCAGGCGCCTACACTTTTGTAGGGCAGGAAATTGGTGACCTGTACAGCCGTGGATATTTACAGGTAACAGATCCCACGTCTCCATACTATCGCTGGCCGATTATCGAATATGATGGAACACCGGATTCAGACGGTAGTATGCAGTGGCAGGAATTACCTGGCGGAAATGGAAATCCCAACAACGAAAAGGTGGGTAATTATAATCCCAGGTTCCTGATGGGATTACAGTCAACTTTGACATGGAAACGCTGGTCGTTGGGGTTAAGCTTCGATTGGAGAAACGGTGGTAACTTTATGTCATTCACTTATCGTTACGGGGAGTCTGATTGGAAATCGCAAAGGCAACTGGACAACCTGATCCCCGGAGGCTTATATACTAAAGACGAACTGGTTGCACTGTTAAAATCTGATCCTGAAAAATACATTATTCCGCAAAATGGCAACTTCCCGAGGGTAGGGGGACACACACAGGAAACCGGAGGGTTCCCGCTTTCTGATGGAACCACTACTTTGTACGATGGTGTATTTATACCAGGTGTTTATATTGGAGAGGATAATCAGTACCACGAATGGTTGGGTGGTGAGGGTACAAAATATATCCCGTTGACTGATGCGTATCCCTGGAGCTTTAACAAGCAGGTTACCTTTGATGCATCGTTCATCAAGTTAAGGGAAATCACCCTGAGCTATAGAATCCCGAATTTATTCAATATTACCAGAAATGCAACATTCTCTGTTTACACCAGAAACCTGATGCTTTGGAATGCCGCTAAAATCGGTATAGACCCCGAAAGGGCTTACTGGGCTGATCCTAACGCTGCCGGTGGTGGTGGATTCCGTCAGGGTATTGAAAGGCAGAATGTAATGCCTTGGACTATCCCTTTTGGATTTAAGCTGAATGTTGATTTTTAATATAAAAAATAAAACAGTTGAAAATGAGAATAAGAACTTTAATAAATGCTGTTTTCATTTGCTCGCTTTTATTTCTGGTATCTTGTGCCAAGAAACTGGACGAGTTTAATGAGAACCCGAATGGGATAAACCCGGCAACTGCAAATCCCAATCTTATATTACCCACTGTGTTGAGCGGCGCTGCTAATAATTATCTAGGATTAGGTTATGGAAAAATTGGAGGAGCTATGCAACATATGCAGGAAGATGGGTGGCACAGTGGTTATAATTCTTATGACTGGAGCGAAGAAGACTGGAGTAACTGGTATGGAGTTTTAAGAAATAATGAGTTTCTCTATAACAGGGCAACTGAAATGGACTATCCTCTTCACCAGGGTATAGCTCAAACCATGAGAGCATTTGTATTTGGCACCATTGCTGATCTTTGGGGCGATGCACCATATACAGAAGCCCTGAGGGGAGCTACAGATATTTCTTATCCTGCCTATGATACCCAGGAGACAATTTATAAGGGCATTATAGAAGAATTGAAAGTGGCAGTTAACACTTTGAACAGTGTGGGTGATGTGTCTGGTTATTATGCGCCTGGATATGATTTATATTATAATGGAGATGCTGCTAAATGGAAAAAGTTTGCAAACTCTTTGTTGCTTCGTTATGCGATGAGGCTTTCTGAAAAGCTTCCCGACCTGGCAAAATCAACATTGGAGCAAGTATATAACTCCGGCGATTATATAAAGTCTTCAGGCGAAGATGCAACCATGGGGTTCTCGGCCCTGCCGGCTTCTCAGGCTAATAACGCGTGGCCGGGAAATAAAGATAAAGGAGGTAATGATCCGGAATCTGAATGGAGAAGAAGGAAGCCCTGTTCGACCTTACTGGACAGGCTTACCCAATATGGTGATCCACGCAGGGAGGTTTGGTTTCAGCCGGTTCACTGCAGATGGGTTGCGGATCCGGCACTTGCTACCGCCGTGGATCCCTTTATCAGAAAGAACGGTGTTTTAACAGACCTTGTGTCTATGACGGATATTGCATACAGGGAAGCCGGTAGCAGCGATATTTATACCAGGCGCTATAATCCGAACCTGTTTACCGCGAATCCACCATTCACATTTGCTGCTCCTAACACAAATGAATATGTGGGCGTACCTCCTGCGTTATTATATCCGGACTATTTTAATAATAATCCGACACCTGGTCAAAGTGTAGAAAATCAGCATGTTTCCCAGTTGTCCACTGTTTTTCTGCAAGCAAATGATGGTGCGAACGGTATACTGAAGGCGAGATTGTCTACGGCTTCTGAAGTAGCCTTTATATTAGCAGAAGCTGCTCAAAGAGGCTGGGCTGCGGGAGACGCTCAGGCAAATTATAATAATGGCATTAAATTTTCTTTAGAATCTTGGGGAGTAGGCGATAAATATAATGATTATGCTGACAATGCGGGTGTAGCATATGACGGTACACTGAAACAGATTTTAGAGCAAAAATGGATTGCCGGATTTGCGAATGCCCTGGAGTCCTGGTTTGATTGGAGAAGAACGGGGTTGCCCGTAATGGCCGCACCCGGAAATGGCTCAGTGCAGCCGGTAATACCTGTAAGGCTTATCTACGGAAACAATGAAATAAATGTGAATGCTGCCAATGCATCCGCAGCAATAGACAGGTTAAGCACAACTCCTTACAGCACTTTAAGGGGCAAGAACAGCCAATGGGCCAAACCCTGGATCATTGAAGGAACCGGAAAACCCTGGTAACATTATATTATAAACATTAATTCCTAAAAAACCTGTGAGGCTTGCATTTGCATCCTCGCAGGTTTTCTTTTTGTATTTATCCTTCCTGCCCCCACTGATGAAACAAAGCATAGACGAAGCTACCGGGGCACACCATTATGTCTTTCTTGTTGGCCAATTGCAGGCCCGGAATATCGGACCTATAAAAAAGGGCTGCATAGATATGCTGCCCCGTCTAAATCCAATATCCTATGAAAACCGATTTTTAATATAGTGTCTATAATATGGTATTATTATCTGTTGAATGTAATGTCTGTCACTATATCAGTGCCGGAAAAGAATTGTTACCCCCGGAACTTCCTGAATTTTTTAAATAACGGAATTATGAATTTTTAACGAGAGGAGGAAAGTCCCAGACAGGCATTCTTTTACAGAATAAAAAGAGGCTGTATCGGAATTTTTGATACAGCCTCTTTTTAAAATAATTATTTCAAAAGGTTACATCGCAGCCAACTGCACTTTTTGCTGCAGGTCCACTACACTTTCTTTGAACAGGCTGTCGGTATCCATCAGGTCTTTAACAGTCTGGCAGGAATGGATCACTGTCGTATGGTCACGACCACCAAAGTGTTCGCCGATCGTTTTCAATGAGTTCTTGGTGAATTGTTTTGCCAGGTACATGGTGATCTGGCGTGCCTGTACGATCTCCCGCTTCCGGGTCTTCTGCAGCAGCCTTTCATAAGGAAGATTGAAATAATCGCACACCATTTTTTGTATGGTTTCGATGGTGATCTCCTTTGAAGAGGTTTTGACA
>CAKSVK010000021.1 GCA_934502905.1 uncultured Chitinophagaceae bacterium | reverse complement strand
ATTTTGACCTGGCGTATTTGCCTGCGGTAAGAAAAGTTACCTTCGGCGAGAACTATTCTCATTGCGGCAAAATCAGGGATAAACAAATGCCGCAATAAAAGGTCAAATTGCCGCGCAATGCAAATTATCCGATAAGAGAGCCACTGATCGGTAAGAGAAGCTATAGGCGGATGTCGTTATCCGCCTGCGAAAAATCAACAATCATATATCCAAAAATCCCATTTTTATCCCCGCAACTGCCGGGCCTATAGGATACCCCCGCTTACTTCTTTTATATAACCCCTTGCTATTTTTGCATATTCCAGCGGGTTCGCTTTTGCAGGATCCTGCTCGGCTTCTACCACCAGCCAGCCGGTATAATCCGATTTCCTGATAATATCAAACAATGCCGGAAAATCAATACATCCTTCCTTGTCCCCGGGTACGGTAAATGCACCATCTTTTACCGCATCCAGAAAGCTCATCCGGTCATCCTTTACTTTTTGCAAAATGCGCGGGCGGATGTCTTTGAGGTGAATATGCGCTGTTCTGCTGATAAATTGTTCCAGGCAGGCCACAGGATCTTCGCCGGCAAAGTAAAAATGCCCGCAGTCGTAATTGAGCCATACATTTTCGGGATCGGTCTCATTGAGCATTCTTTCTGTTTCAGCTTTTGTCTGGATACAGGTACCCATGTGGTGATGGAATGCCAGCTTCATACCCCGGTCGCGGGCGATCTTTCCCAGTGCATTCAAGCCATGTGTAAACCGCTTCCACTCTTCTTCTGTGTGCAGCATGCCTTTTCCCTCCAGCACCGGCACGTCTTTTTTTCCCTGGCAACTGTTACCCGTTTCTCCACCGCCGATCACTCCGGCGCCCATGGCTTCCAGGAAATCGAGCAGGGCGGTAAAATTTTTGATATTCTCCTCCAGGGATTTTGTTGTCAGCTCATAACTGTTCCATTGGTTACAGATCTGCAGTCCACGCAATTCCAACGCTTTTTTCAGGACCGCGGTATCGCGGGGAAATTTATTCCCTACTTCACAACCGCTAAACCCTGCCAGCGCCATTTCGCTGATGCATTGCTCAAATGTGTTTTCCGCACCGAGTTCAGGCATATCGTCGTTCGTCCAGTTGATGGGGGCAATGCCCAGTTGAATATTCTGAAAATTCATAACATTGTTTTATTATTTGGCGAGACGAAGTCCCGGAAGAACATAGGAGATGCGTAGTCTCCGACTACGCATAACACCTGCTTCGTATATTTCTATAAAAATATCCTTTGTTGCTTTTTATTTTCCTTATACGTTTCAAATGCCTTTTGCACCGACGCAGATTGCGACACTTCCGCCACCGGCACTTCCCACCATGCATTATATCCTTTTACTGTACGGTGCAGGTGGGTTTCTATGTATACCACCGTTACCCTATCCTGCCTTTTGGCTTCGCCTAATGCACTTCGCAGCGAATCCGCATCGGTTGCTTTGATCACTACCGCCCCAAGGCTTTCGGCATTTTTTGCCAGGTCTACCGGCAACACTTCTCCAGACAAGTGTCCGCTTTGTTCATCGCGGTAGCGGTATTTTGTCCCGAATCTTTCTCCTCCGATACTTTCACTTAACCCGCCTATACTGGCAAATCCATCATTGTTGATCAATACAATAGTAAACCGGATCCCTTCCTGGATGGCGGTAACAATTTCATGGTTATTCATCAGGTAACCGCCGTCACCGCAGATCACGTATATTTCCCTTTCAGGGGCAGCCATCTTGGCACCCAACCCTGCAGCTATTTCGTATCCCATGGTAGAATAACCGTATTCCAGGTGGAAATTTTTAGGATTGGTTGCACGCCACAGCTTGTGAAGATCACCTGGTGCACTGCCAGAAGCATTGATCATGATGTCTTCGGGGTTCATAAAGCTGTTGAGCGTACCTATTACCAATGCCTGGTCGATCGGGGGATTCGTTCCGTTCCCGCTGGCATAAATGGCTGTCACTTCTTCATCCCAGGCCTTATTGATATCCGTTATCTTTTTGCGATAAGCGGCATCTACTTCATACGATCCCAGCAATGTTTGCAGTTCTTCCAAAGTCACTTTCGCATCGCCGGTTAATGGCAGGGCATTGTGCTTATACGAATCAAACTCGTTTACATTGATATTGATAAACTTTACCTCCGGGTGCTTGAATATCGATTTGGATGCGGTGGTAAAATCACTGTAACGGGTGCCGATACCAATCACCAGGTCTGCTTCATTGGCAATATCGATCGCATATTTGGTTCCGGTAGCACCCAGTCCGCCAATATTATAAGGTGCATTATACATGGTGGCGCCTTTACCGGCAAAAGTCTCCCCTACCGGTATGCCGGTTCGTGTTGCAAAGGAATCCAATGCTTCGGAGGCTGCGCTGTAGATGGCGCCACCGCCGGCTACGATCACAGGCTTTTTAGCTGTCCTGATCCATTCCGCCGCTTTCTTCAACGCGTTTTGGTCAGGCCTTGTTCTTGGTATATGCCATACTCTTTTTTCAAACAATGCCGCAGGGAAATCATACGCATGTGTTTGCACATCCTGGGGCATGGACAGGGTAACCGTACCTGTTTCAGCGGGTGATGTTAATACCCGCATCACTTCGGGCAACGCATAGATCAGTTGTTCCGGACGATTGATACGATCCCAGTATTTGGATACCGGCTTAAAGCAATCATTCACCGAAATATCCTGTGTCTGGGCGCTTTCCAGTTGCTGCAACACCGGCGCCGGTTCGCGGGTAGCGAAAATATCGCCGGGCAGCAGCAGCACGGGTAAGCGATTGATGGTTGCCAGCGCGGCCCCCGTCAGCATGTTGGTAGCGCCAGGACCTATGGAGGTGGTACACACAAATGCACCCAGCCTGTTTTTTACTTTCGCATAGGCAACAGCGGTATGTACCATACTTTGCTCATTACGACACTGGTAATACCTGAAATCGGGGTTCTCCTGCAATGCCTGTCCCAGACCCGCCACATTGCCATGTCCGAAAATACCAAAGCACCCTGCAAAGAAAGGCTGTTCTGCTCCATCTCTTTCCACATACTGGTTTTTCAGAAATTCGATAGTTGCCTGTGCAACCGTTAATCTCTTTTTCATATACTCATCTTTTATTATTGTTATTGGTCAGATACCTGCCTGACCGCGAGTTCTTTTCAGTGAACTTTATTTCGTCAAATGATCATAGCCTGTAAAAGTTGCGTGGAGACACGCAACCAGGCGACCGGGTGCCCCTGCACGTGTTCTCACGTGCCACATCAGCCCCACCCTCTTATCCTTCTTCTTCGGAGAAGAACGGTGCTTCAACAAAAACCCAAACTACATATCTACCACATCAGCTATAGAACAAAGCTGGACAAGATCTTGCCACATTTAAAAAATCTCTTCCCACAGGCTGCTTTTTATCAACGATCTCTGCGTTTGGGCACCCCCCGCCCTTTGGGGAGAGGGGACGGGGGTGAGGCACATTCTCTTTCAAATTCTACGTTCCTCCCCACTGTTTCCATCAGCTCAAATCTCTTCAGCATGAACTCCTTATAGGTTTCCATGAATATTTTTCCGGGTGTGGTGGGTGCAAACTCCTCCGGGCGGTCCCGGAAAAACTCCCGGTTCACCATGGTCCACAACAACCGGGTATCCGTAGCAATATTGATCTTGCAGATACCCAGCGGTATTGCCCTCTTTATTTCCTCCTCCTGCACCCCTTTGGCATCTACCTTCAGCTTTCCACCGGCAGTGTTGATGCGTTGCACCACTTCTGCACTCACATTCGAACCTCCGTGCAGCACCAACGGGAAACCTGGCAGCTTTTGCTGGATTGCTGCCAGTATTTCAAATTGCAAACCCTGTCCGCCTGAAAACTTATAAGCCCCGTGACTGGTACCTACGGCAATAGCCAGGCTGTCGCAACCGGTAGCGGCCACAAAGCGTTCCACATCTGCCGGGTTGGTATAAAATGAATGCTTTTCATCTACCGTCAGGTCATCTTCCACGCCGCCCAATACGCCCAGTTCGGCCTCTACCGATATACCTTTCTGATGCGCTTTGTCAACAACCGCCTTTGTTCTCTTTACGTTCTCTTCAAAATTATCGTGAGAAGCATCGATCATCACCGACGTGTATCCCCCGCTATCTATCGCATCCCATATATGTTCTTCATAGCCATGATCCAGGTGCACCGCATAAATCACTTCCGGATATATGCGGGCAGCGGCGTGGATCATGGCCAGCAACATCTTCGCATTGGCATAGTCACGTGCAAAAGGAGTTGTCTGTACGATCACCGGCGCCTTTGCCTCCTGCGCCGCGGCAAACAGTCCATGTATTTCCTCCATGAAAAATACGTTTACTGCCGGTATCGCGTACCTGCCGTAACATGTGGAGAAAAGCTGTTTTGTTGTCAAGACCATATTACCTGAATTTACTGCTACCAGAATGCTGCATACAATGCCCCCAGTATTCCGCAAATGATCAGTGATATAATAAGAAAACTCCGGCTTACACTAAACGAAGGCATTGCCAGGGGGGGGGTCCGTTTTTCGCTTTTATCTGTCAGGCTCAGCACAACCATAATGATGCTCAACACAAAAAATGCAATCGCCATACGGTTGAGAAACGGAACTTCCGGTATCCAGAATTTGAACAATACTGACAGGGGAATGGTCAGAACAGCGGTGACCAAAGCCGCATTTCCCGTGGCCTTTTTCCAGAATAAGCCAAACATAAAAATCACCAGCACGCCGGGGGATACAAAGCTGGAGTATTCCTGGATGAACTGGTAAGCCTGGCTCAGTACCCTGAGCTGCGGCGCAATCAATGCTGCTATTATCATGGAGATCCAGACAGCCCATCTGCCTATACGGATCAAATGTTTTTCTGATGCATTTTTATTGATATACAACTTATAGATATCCAAAGTAAAAATGGTGGATATGCTGTTGGCTTTACCGGCCAGCGAGGCAACAATCGCCGCCGTTAATGCTGCAAAAGCAACTCCTTTGAGTCCTGTAGGTAACAAATTCAGTAATACCGGGTATGCTTTATCAGGCTTTACAATTCCCGCCACGTCTACCATTTCTGTCTGGAACATTCCATTCTGGTGAAGGACATATGCTGCAATGCCCGGCACTACTACGATCAAGGGCACCAGCAGCTTCAAAAAAGCAGCGAATAAGATGCCTTTACGGGCTGTATTTAAATCCGCTCCCAATGTACGCTGTATAATATACTGGTTGCACCCCCAGTAAGCCAGGTTGTTGATCCACATGGCGCCGACGATCACACTTAAGCCCGGCAAATCCTTGTAATGCGGACTATCCTCCTTGATCACCATATGAAAATGAGAATCAGCCTGCTCCTTCAATGTCACAAAAGCACCGAGGATACCCGTGTTGCCAAATTTATCAGATACCATATCCAACGCCAGGTAGGTGGTTATCAAACCGCCTACTACCAGCACCACTACCTGCACTACGTCTGTATACCCGATCACCTTCATCCCTCCCACCGTGATCAATATGGCAAACAACGAAAGAGCGATCACAGCAGCAGTGAAATTCACTCCTGCGGTTACTTCCAGCGCCAGGGCGCCCAGGTAAATAATAGAGGTAAGGTTTACAAAAATGTATAACAACAGCCAGAAAACGGCCATAGTGGTCGCCACCAGCGGATTATAGCGCCGCCGCAGGAATTGCGGCATGGTATATATGTTGTTTTTAAGATAAACCGGCAGGAAGAATACCGCCACCACGATCAGGGCAGCCGCAGCCATCCATTCGTAAGAAGAAATGGCCAGTCCTATTTCAAAGCCGGAACCCGACATACCGATAAAGTGCTCGGCAGAAATGTTGGAAGCAATCAGCGACGCACCGATGGCCCAGAAAGTAAGCGATCCCTCCGCCAGGAAAAATCCGGATGCCGTATCCGATTTGATGGTTTTCTTACGGTATATCCAGTAACCATAAGCAGCTACGATCACAAGGTAAAGGGCAAAAACAATATAGTCAAGCGTGTGTAGTTGATTATGCATCGTTAGATTTTGTTGATTGGTTGTTTGGGATCACAAGTCGCAGGTTGCAAGTTTCAAGTCCTGTGTCTTGCATCTTGTGTACCTGCATCCTGATAACGCTTCCCCTTAGTCTGTGCTCCGTTGTCTACGCGCCTGTTACCTCCTCCAGCTTTACCGGTCTTGCTTCTCTCAGTGAAATATCCGCTGCTATGCCGATAGCTGTCGCCATCAGGCCATCATGCGCATCTACCGGCGACGGTGTATCTTTCAATACACAATCTACAAAACTTTGTATACAGGAGCGATAAGCCTTTTCATATCGTTCCAGAAAGAAATGTAATGGCAACGCACTGTGCCCACCTTTTCCGTCAAAATAAACCGTATTGTCCGGCGTATTGTTCTCCGCTTTTGCCACGCCACCCGATCCGAATACTTCCACACGCTGATCGTAGCCGTACACTGCTTTCCTGCTGTTGTCTATCACACCAATGGCGCCGCTGGCAAACGTCAGTACAATAACGGCAGTATCGATATCACCATATTGCTGTATCCGCTTATCGATCAGCGCATCCCCTTTTACATATACTTCTGTCACTTCGCTACCCGTCAGGTAGCGGGCCATATCAAAATCATGGATCGACATATCGAGGAAAAGCCCACCCGATACCTTTACGTATTCCAATGGCGGTGGCGCCGGGTCGCGGCTGGTGACACGCACAATATGCGGATCGCCGACAGCCCCGCTTTGCACCAATGCTCTTACTCTTGAAAAATTGCTGTCAAAGCGCCGGTTGAAGCCCAGCATCAATTTAATATTGTTTTTTTCAACCGCTTCTTTCGCCGCTTCAATTGCTTCCAGGGTCACATCCAGCGGTTTCTCACAAAACACATGCTTTCCGGCATTTGCAGCCGCTACCGTAAAAGGAACGTGCTGTGGCGTAGGTGCACAAATGATGACTGCTTCTACCTCCGGATGATGTATTACTTCTTCGGCATTACCTGTTACCTGCACACCGGCATCAACTGCAAAAGCCTGCGCCGTTTCAGAAACATCGGAAGCTATTACCACTTCCGCTTCCGGAATATGATACAAAAGATTAGAAAGATGAATCTGGCCTATCCTGCCTAAACCGATAACACCGGTCTTTAATTTGCGGGGCATATGGTTTTTATAATTTTAATATGATACGATCCTGGTTAAAATTTCCGGCTCCATTCTTTCAGCCATCTTTCTATCACCACTTTTGTTTGTGTAAAAAATTCCACCGCATGTTTTCCCTGTCCATGCAGGTCCCCGAAAAAGCTGTCTTTCCAGCCACTGAACGGGAATTGCGCTACCGGCGCGGCCACACCTATATTGATACCAATATTACCGGCTTCGGCTTCGCTCCTGAATTTTCTTGCATGCAACCCGCTGCTGGTAAAAATACAGGCCATATTGCCATACTTATTATTATTCACCAAGGCTATTGCCTCTTCTATGGTATTGATATGCGTCAGGCTCATTACCGGCCCGAAGATCTCTGTTGCCGCCAGCTCACCATCCAGGGGAATATTCTCGATAATAGTAGGCGAGATAAAATTACCTCTTTCATAGCCGCTGACCGCAGCATTACGACCATCTACCAGCAGCCTTCCGCCCTCCGCCAGTCCTTTGTCTATCAGCGAATGAATACGGCTTTTGCTTTCCGGAGTGATCACCGGTCCCATCTGCACATCTGTATCCAGTCCGAAGCCGGTCACCCGCTTACGGCTGGCTTCCACCAGGCTTTCCGTAATGCCTGCATGTTCTCCCACAGTAATGATATTGGAAGCCGCCAGGCACCGCTGTCCTGCACATCCATATACACTATCCACTATTATCTGGGTGGTCATTTCAATATCGGCATCCGGTAAAATAAACACGGGGTTTTTGGCGCCACCCTGCGCCTGCACTCTTTTTCCATTGGCTGCTCCTTTTGCATATACATAACGGGCTATATTGGACGAACCAACAAAGCTGATCCCTTTTATTTCCGGGTGCTCCAGCAGCGCATCCACCACTTCCTTTCCGCCATGCACCATGCTGATGACACCTTTGGGCAGATCCAGCTGATGGATCAACGCCACCACTTTTGTCATGGTAAGGGGCACCTTTTCAGAAGGTTTGATGATAAAGGTATTACCACAGGCTATGGCATAAGGCAAAAACCAGAAGGGTATCATTCCCGGGAAATTGAAAGGAGCTATGCAGGCACAGACGCCCAACGGCTGCCTGATCATATATTCATCTATGCCCGGTGCAATATCTTCTGAAAACTCACCCTGCATCAGGGTAGGAATGCCGCAGGCATTCTCTACGTTTTCGATCGCCCGCACCCACTCTGCTTTTGCTTCGGCAAAAGTTTTGCCGGATTCGAGTGTAATTGTTTTGGATAATTCATCGAGATGATCTTCCAGTAATGTCTTCAGTTTAAACAGGTACTGGATCCTTTTTCCTGCCGGTACCCGGCGCCACTCCGCAAAGGCTGCAGCAGCCGTACGGGCCGCCGCATCTACATCCGAAGCCGTGCCCGCAGGTACCTGCGCCAACACAGACTGATCTGCCGGATTGATCACATCGAGGTATGCAGTGGCTTTGCCGTTCACCCACTCCCCGTTAATATAATGCTGTAGCTTTTCCATATTTAATTTTGAAAATGATAATAATAATGTTTGATCTATAATCCGCCTCTTTCATTTACAAAAGCGTTTACCTCCTCCAGAGAAGGCATGAAGTTGGCGCATCCTTCGCGGGTAACAATGATCGCACCACAGGCGTTCGCCATCCGTACACTTTTATACAGATCCCATCCCTGGAGATAACCGTAACAAAGCCCGCCGCAAAACGCATCACCTGCCCCAAGCACATTCACCACTTCTACCGGAAATCCCGGTACCAGCACTTCCTTTTTTCCCTGCTGAAAAACGGAAGCACCTTCTTTTCCCCGCTTCACGATCAAAGTTTCCACTCCTGCCGCCATAATGCTGCTGATCGCATTGTCAATATTCCCCCTGATCTCCGGCGCCGAGATCTGCTGGTGCTTAATAGATACCTGGTCGATATCCGTCAGAAAAGTTGCCATGATCTCCTCCTCGGTTCCCAATACAATATCAAACTGTGGTAATACACTGCGAATAACCACTCCGAAGCTGCGTGGATCGTTCCACTGATCCGCCCTGAAATCCAGGTCCAGTATTTTAAAGACATCCTGCTTTCCTGCCAACTCCAACGCGTATAACATCGATGTTCTGCTGGGGTCCTTGCTGAAAGCTGTACCCGAAAAAACCGCTGCACGGAAATCGGCAAAAGGAACTGCCTGGATATGATCAATGGTTAATTGTATGTCTGCGCAATTGTCCCTGTAGTATACCAGGGGGAACCTGTCCGGAGGTTCTATGCCTAATATAACGGCAGAACTGCGACTACCCGTAATAGTAGGAATAAACGCCGTTTCTACCCGCTCGTTCTTCAAAAAATTATTGATAAAAGCGCCTACCTGGTCATTTCCTACCCCTGTCAGCAATGCCACTTTCAACCCGAGTCGTGTAGCGCCAACCGATATGTTCAAAGGGCAGCCTCCCACAAAGGCATTAAATGCCTGTATGTCTACAAATGGGCTACCTACATTGGCCGAGTAAAGATCAATGGAAGACCTCCCCAGCGTAAGCAAATCGTACTTCCGGTTTGTATTCATCTTATACCTTATTATTCATTTCAGCGGTAACCATCGGTAACCGGGAGTCCTGCCCTTTCCAGGTACCAAAGATCCATTCCTGCTGCGGATCCGGCGTATTTGCCAGCGACTGGTCACTTCCGGCAAGGAAATTCAGGTAATAAACATTATAGCCATGCCCTGCCACTACCGGATGATAACCCTCCGGCACCAATACAGCTTCATTGTTATGCACTTTAACGATCTCGTCCAAACTTCTGTCGTCATTGTATACCTGCTGAATAGCAAACCCGTTGGGCTTATCTATTTTATAAAAATAGATCTCTTCCAGATCGGCCTCCAGCAAAGTCCCGTCGGGCGCCACTTTACGTTCGTCATGCTTGTGAGCGGGATAGGAGCTCCAGTTGCCTGCCGGTGTATACACTTCCACGCAAACGATCTTATGGCAATCGAAGCCCGGCTGCAGCAGGCTGTTGATCTGCCGGTTGGCATTATCCCCTCCGCGAAACTCAATTGCGGCTTCCTCCGGCTGTTTAAGATAAGGCGGGTGATCCTCGTCCGTAGCCACCCAGCAAATAGCTATATCCGTATGATCTTCTTTTGCCGTGAAAGTAAAACTTGTATGCCTTGGTAAATACAGGGTATGTGCAATTCCCTTGAATACGCTTTTCCTTCCGTTAAAGGTTTCCCAGCTACCTTTATCAGACTCCACTTTAAAGTTACCACTCAGCAAAACAATACAATATTCATTCTCTCCTGTCGTATCCGTGAAAGATTCATTCTTTTGTAATATCCGCGCTTTGAAGTTAAGATAGTCCCAGCCGGCATCTTCAGCGGTAAGGTGATGATAATATTGCCCGGCGCCCGGCCTGACAAGTAATGATTCTGGCATAGCAATGTTTTACTTTGATCAGTAAACTTACCAATATAATTTAATTGCACAATTTCAAACGTTTGCAATTTTTTTACTATTTTTTCCTATCGCAAAATGATAGTGGTAAAATCAGCTAAATCAAAATCGTTCGTTGTTTTCTGAAATAAAAGGCGGACATTTAGGTTTAGTGTTTGTAGCATGCAGAAGCCCGTTACCATAAAAGATATTGCAAAAAAATTCAGGTGCTCGCCTTCTACTGTTTCCCGCGCCCTGAACAATCATCCCAGCATCAATGAGGATACCCGGCAAAACCTGCAGGAATATGCCCGGAAAGTGGGATACCAGCGCAACCAGGTATCACTAAGCCTGCTAAATACAAAAACATCAACGGTAGGGGTTATTGTTCCCACGATCAACAACTACTACGAATCAGCTATCATTGAAGGTATTGACGAGGTATTGCAAAGTATAGGATATACGCTCAACATATGCGTGACCAATGAACGGTATTCGCTGGAAGCAGAATATGTGCAGAAGCTGTTGTCTAACCGGGTAGAAGGTATCTTCCTGTCTGTATCGCAGGAAACCTATGATTCCGGGCACTATGAGCACCTGGAGCTCATCACGAGGAGAGGCATTCCGTTGATCTATATAGACAGGGAATACGAAGGCTTCGCTACCGGCAGCGTCACCATCAATGATTACCAGGGCGCTTTTGCAGCCGTGGAGCATCTTATACAAAGCGGGTGCAAGAGAATTGCTCATTTCCGGGGCCCGAAAGGAATGACCCTGGCAGAACAACGTTTTAAAGGATATATATCCTGCCTGAAAGAGCATGATATGCCGGTGGATGAATCCCTGATCATTACAACCGATTTTAAGGTAGAAAGCGCTGTAGCCCCGGCCACCTTCCTGCTGTCGCTCAAAAGCCCGCCGGATGCCTTATTCGGTGTAAATGACCAGGTAGCCATCGGGGCTATGAAAGTATTCAGGAGCCACGGTTTGAAAATACCGGAAGACATTGCTATTGCAGGGTTTGATGACAGTCCTATTTCTGCTTATATCAGTCCTTCTCTTACGTCCGTTGCCAGGCCGGGAAGGAAGATCGGAACAGAAGCTGCCCGTATCTTTAAAAGCTATCAGGAGCACCGTCACAATGCCGGAAGCCAAAACCTGGTACTTCCTTCCGAGCTGATTGTCCGGGAATCATCTCAGGTCCGCCAGAGATAAAATGAACGGCATGCCCCGCTGTATATTCATCGGTATAATTATCCGTCTTAACAAAGACGGTCTGCGGCCTTGCTTCTTTATCACTTTGCATGGAATAGAATATTTGTTCAGAAATTCATTTCCGCCAGATAATGCATGATATACATCATCCCTACAGATATATACAGAAACAGCTCTTACATTATATTTGCAACCATGAATCAAAATCTGAGATCATTTACACGCATAGCCTTTCTGGAAGGGCTTTCCTACATTTTACTGCTATTGATTGCCATGCCGCTTAAATATTTTTTCGATATGCCACAGGCTGTAAAATATGTTGGCTGGGCACACGGAGTGTTGTTTGTCGCTTATGTAGCCCTGTTGGTGGTATGTGGCATTCAATACAAATGGAGCTTTAAAAGGATGGTATTCTATTTCATCGCCTCTCTGCTTCCCTTTGTACCTTTTTTTGTGGAGCGGAAGCTGAAGCAGGAATATGCCGGCACTGAGGTAAAATAAAATAGGTGTATTTTCGGACTTTGGACCATTCAAATCAGCCTGTTATGCGTTCGAGACGAAATTTTATCAGGAAAACGATACTGGCCACCGGCGCCGTGGGCATAGGTGGTGTATTACCTGCGTTCAGTGCCAGAAGTTACAGGAACATTATAGGAGCCAATGAGAGGCTCAATGTTTCTATGATGGGGGTTCACTCCCGGGGAAACGCCCTGGCGCAGAATTTTGCAGCGCAGCCCAACAGCCAGGTACTGCATATCTGCGATGTGGACAGCCGGGCAATTGAAAAGTGCCGGCAGGCTGTTGCAGCTTTTCAAAGCGCCCAGACTACCGGATTCGGGGATTTCAGAAGATCGCTGGAAAGCAAAGATGTGGACATACTGGTGATAGCAGCGCCCGATCACTGGCATGCTCCCGCAGCATTGTTGGCCATGCAGGCAGGTAAAAATGTATACCTTGAAAAACCCTGCAGCCACACCCCCCGGGAAGGAGAATTGCTGGTGGATGCCGTAAAAAAATACAAAAGGGTATTACAAATAGGGAATCAACGCCGGTCATGGCCCAATGTGGCTAAAGCAATAGCGGAAGTACATGCAGGCGCTATCGGTAATGTTTATTTCGCAAAAACATGGTACGCCGCCAATCGTCCCTCCATCGGTATCGGCAAGGAAACGCCGGTGCCCTCCTGGCTCAATTATGATCTCTGGCAGGGACCGGCCCCGAGGCGGGTATTCAAGGATAACCTGATACACTATAACTGGCACTGGTTCTGGCATTGGGGTACCGGTGAGGCACTCAACAACGGTACCCACATGGTTGACCTCGCCCGCTGGGGACTGCAGGCTGACTACCCGACCCGGGTGAGCTCTAACGGTGGCAGGTATGCGTATACAGACGATTGGGAAACACCGGATACACAAGTGATCAATATCGAGTTTGGAAAAGATAAGCTCATGACCTGGGAAGGCAGAAGCTGCAGCGCTATGCCGGCAGAAGGTTCCAATGTGGGCGTTTTGTTCTATGGCAACAAGGGTTCCCTGCAAATTGATGCAGGCAACTCCTATAAAGTATTTGATATAAAAGGAAACCTCGTAAAAGAGGAAAAAGACGCCGGGCCGCTGGATGCCGCCAGCAAGGTGAGTCCCTCGCAACAACTGGATGCGATACATATACAGAATATGTTCAGCGCTATCAAAAACGGGGAAACACTTCATTCCGATATTGAGGGCGGGCATAAAAGCACCTTGCTGGTACAATTGGGTAATATCGCTTTAAGAGCAGGCAGGTCGCTGACCATAAACCCGGCGTCCGGCAAAATAACAAACGATGACGGCGCTATGAAAAAATACTGGTCACGGGAATACGAAAAAGGTTGGGAACCCAAAGTATAATGTCGTGAAAAAGCTGGCCGTCTTTCTTTTGCTGGTGGGAAACATTGCTTTTGGGCAAAGCGGTGAAAAGCGCTGGAAGGACATCCAATCTTACTTTAACCCTCCGGATACGCTGAAAGAAAATTATGGCGATTATCCCTCACCGTTGATCTTCAGGAACGGCACCATAGTAAGCACACCCAAAGACTGGGCGCGGAGAAAAAAAGAGATCCTGCAGGACTGGGAGTACTTTTTGGGGAAATGGCCGCCGCTGATGAAAACGCAACAACTGGTATACCTGGACTCTGTCCGTAAGGACGGGTATACACAATATACCATAACCTTCTATTGGATACCTGCCGAAAAAACGAAAGGATACCTGCTGGTTCCGCATACGCCGGGCATCAAGCCTGCGGTAGTAACCGTCTTTTACGAACCCGAAACGGCAGTGGGTATGGGAGGAAAACCCAACCGTGATTTTGCGCTTCAGCTGACCAAACGGGGATTTATCACACTATCGATCGGAACAACGGAAGCTACCGAAAAACAGGAGTTCTCCCTGTACTATCCATCCATAGAGAATGCTACCGTTCAACCGTTATCGATGTTGGGTTATGCTGCCAACAACGCATATTATGCGTTGGCAAACAGAAAAGATACGGACAAAAAGCGGATAGGCATTGCAGGGCATTCCTTCGGAGGAAAATGGGCGATGTTCGCATCCTGCCTGACAGATAATTTTGCTGCAGCCGCCTGGTCTGACCCGGGCATTGTGATGCAGGATGACAGGGAAAATGTGAATTACTGGGAACCCTGGTACCTGGGATATCATCCCAAACCGTGGAGAAGAAGAGGCTTGATCAGTGACAGCGTGCCTGCCTATGGTATTTACAATCGGTTACGGAAAGAAAACAGGAATCTTCATGAGCTCCATGCTTTGATGGCCCCCAGACCCTTCCTGGTGTCCGGGGGATCAGAAGATCCGGTTACACAATGGCAGGCATTAAATCACAGCGTCAGGGTGAATAAATTACTTGGCTTTGAAAACCGCGTTGCAATGACCAACCGTTCCACACACGATCCTACGCCGGAGTCCAACGAAATACTGTGTAGCTTTTTCGAGTACTTTCTTTTCCCGTAAAACGCCGTTCACGCAATCAGGTGGCGGCAGCGGCATTTAATAAAATTTTCCTATCTTAAGACTTCTATTTCACCATTAACTGTTGATTGCCATGACATCCGTTTTCTTTACCATACTGTTGACATGTATTCAAGCAAAAGAGCCGCAATTCAAAGAGCAGGTCATAGACGACGATATATCCATAGGATACGGATTAGCCCTGGGGGATGTGGACGGAGACGGCAGGCCTGATATCATCCTGGCAGACAAAAAACAATTTGTATGGTATAGGAATGGCGACTGGAAAAAATTTATTTTGGCGGAAAATATAACCGAGCACGACAACGTGTGCATAGCAGCGGAAGATATTGACGGAGACGGGAAAGTGGAAATAGCTGTAGGCGCCCAATGGAATCCTTCAGAAACGAGCAACGATCAACAATCTGGTGCCGTATTTTACCTGGAAAAACCAAAAGATGTAACGCAGCGCTGGACACCCGTCAGGCTGCACCATGAACCCACCACGCACCGGATGCGCTGGGTGAAAGGACATGATAATAAATTCTACCTGGTAGTGCTGCCCCTGCATGGTGTGGGTAATAAAAACGGGGAAGGAAAAGGCGTAAAAATTATTGCATACCAATACCCCGGGAAGACAAAAGCCGACTGGAAAATGTTTACACTGGACGAATCCCTGCACCTCACCCACAACTTTGACATTATAAAAGAGAATGGCGAAGTGAAAGGATTATATGTCGGTGGAAAGGAAGGCGTCCTTTTTATTCCCAATCATTTCTCCGGCACACTGAACGGGAAGCATATGATGACAGGGATGGCGCAACCGGTAGGAGAGATCAGAACAGTACCCTCCAAGGACAAAACCCCATGGATAGCAACGATACAGCCCATGCACGGCAACAAGCTGGTAGTATACAGTAACGCCGACAGCAAGGCAACCGTACTGGACGAAGACCTCAAAGAAGGACATGCTCTTGCGACCGGTGATTTTTTAAATGCCGGGCATCTCCAGGTAGTAGCCGGCTGGCGCAACCCCAATTCAGAAGGTAAGGTAGGCGTAAAAATATACGTACAAAACGGCGGCAACTGGCAATCATTCTGGATAGACGACAACAGCATGGCGTGCGAAGACCTGCAGGTCATGGATCTTAACAATGACGGGAAACCCGATATCGTAGCCGCTGGAAGAGCTACCCGGAATGTAAAGATCTACTGGAATGAAAATTGACAAGGTCCGTTTACATCAACTCCGGCTATCAGCCTGTGCAACACCCGGGTCTCAAACTCGTCCCAACGGCTCCGGTACCAACGCAAGTTTGTAGCGCCGGATATATGTGTTGGCCGATTTGTGCCTGCAGGTTACCTGATTTAACAATATAGCAAAAACAGCAGCTTAGAGCTGTCCTGTCGCGGACAACCGGACGCAAACATCCCGATTGTGCCCATAATTGAGAAACATACCCAACATAAGAAAAAGCCGCTACAAAAAACTGCAGCGGCTTTTTCTGTAAGCTATCAGGATTTCGGATCAATATCCTTCATTTTGATTAAGCTTTCCATTTAACACCTCAGATGAAGGTATCGGAAATAACAATTCCCTTTTCTTAAGCTCCGGTCCGTAGGAAAACTTGTGCCCAACATACTCGTCAAATTGTTTGGTGGTAACGTTAAACGCTTTACGCAAACGTACCATGTCAAACCAAGTAATATTCTCAAAGCACAATTCATACCAGCGCTCTTTCCAGATCGCCTCCTCCAGCTGAGTTTGAGAGAGCCCGGAAAGATCCGGCAATTCGGCGCGTCTGCGGATGGCGTTTACGGCATTATACACCTCAACGCTAGGCCCGTTTACTTTGTTTGACGCTTCTGCAAACATCAACAATACATCGGCATACCGTAACACAGGCCAGTTCATTCCGCTGGAGGCGGATGTCAGGTTTGCTGTGGTATCGAAAAATTTATAAAGGTAATAACCTCCGAGATTTACGATAGAATCCCTTTTCTTCTCAGCGCTGTAAGTGGTATAAAAAAATTGTTTCTCTTTTGCTCTCAAATCATTGGGCTGAAATGACTGCGCAAAAGCGGTAGTAGAATATATTCCACCCGTTTCGTCGGAATAGGCGGAAATATTCTTGTTATAGGGAAGTAACAATACCTGGAAATTGCTTGCCACGGTACCTGCCAAATATTGAACCATGAATATATTCTCTTCTTTGTTTTTCATGGACAGATTCCGCAGACTGCTGTAGCTGTTAAACAATTTAAATGCTCCTGATTCCATTACTTCTTTCGCCTTTTGAGCTGCCAGGGTATAATGGGAAGTTCCTTTTTCCAACGGGAAACCGGCCATTGTGAGATAAACTTTTGCCAACAGTGATTTCACCGCTCCCAGGCTTACCCTTCCTGACTCATCCGCCCAGGGCAACCCTGCCTGTTCTGCCGTTTGAAGATCACTTATGATCAGGTTATAAACGTCTTCGGGATTAGCCTGTTCGGGCATTAACTGGGGAGATCCCAGGTTCACCGGCTCTGTTACAAGCGGTATATGTCCGAATATTTGTACCAGGTTGAAATAATACCATGCCCTCAAAAAGTAAGCTTCTCCAAGCAACTTTTTCTTATCATTTTCATCCATCACAATATCAGGAATGTATTTTAAAGATGAATTGGCATTGGCAATTCCGCGATAATAAGCCGTCCAGATAGTCAGTCCATACCCGTTCTCCGCCGTATTGGTCAGGTCTTTTACAAAATAGCTGTTCACTGCCTGGCCCAGATCTGTGTTAGCAAGCCCTGTGGCAAACTCCACCATCGTCCAGGCGCCGCCTCCGAAACCACTTGAGAAAGGATCCCGCATGCTGGCATAAATTGCGTTTACAGAAGTTCTGGCATGTTCCGGCTTTTTATAAAAAGTGCCGGTTGAGAAGTTGGATGGATCCGATTCGTCCAGGAACTTTGAGCATCCGGATAATAACACGCCCGAACCGAGCGTTACCATCACCAGATATTTATTGATAATTGTCTTCATTTTGTATGTTTTAATATTCCTTAGTTATAATCCAACATTTATTCCGAGCATAAATACCCTGGGTCTGGGATAATCATATAACCCAAAGCCCTGATCAAACGGTGATCCGGAATTTGAAACCTCAGGATCATAGCCGGAGTATTTGGTGGCAACAAAAAAGTTTTGCACAGATGCAAACAATCTCACCCTGTCTACCTTCATCCGCGAAGCCACATGAGGATTAAATGTATACGACAACAAAATATTCCTGCCCCGTATAAAGGAAGCATCCGTCACTTTATGTGTATCGTTGTTTGTATCATACCCTGCAGGTATAGGTCGCAGCTGGGCAATAGGAGTATTTTGGTTGTTCTCGGTCCAGGCGTTTAGTACAGTTTTATAGCTGTTTGCTATGCCTTGCCTGTCTTCTGCAGAGTGGATACTTCTGTCCAGCACATCGTTTCCATACATGAACTGCAGGTCAACCATCAATGACCAGTTTTTATACTGGAAAGTATTTATAAAACTACCAAACCCGTCCGGTATACCTTTACCTATGATGGTTCGGTCCAGGTCGTTTATCACGCCGTCTTCATTCAGGTCTTTATACTTCACATCACCCGGCAACCATCCATATGACGCCGCCAGGTCTGCTTCATGCGTTCCCCATGTGCCCATATGAACCCTTCCGAAAAAGGACCCTACAGGCTGTCCAACCTGGATAACGGTTGCACCGGAATATATAGAGCTACCACCGGTAAGCGCCAGCACTTTGTTTTTGTTTATAGATATATTGAAAGTGGTGTTCCAGGAGAAATTCTCGTTTTTAAAATTCACGGTATTAATAGCAAGCTCAATTCCTTTGTTCTCCATGCTGCCTATATTCCTGGAAACGTCATTATAACCGCTGCTTCTTGGAACAGGTGCACTCAGCAACATATCGGTAGCCGTTTTCCTGTACCAGTCAAACTCAAGGTTAATCCTGTTGTCAAACAACCCCAGCTCCAAACCGAAATCCACCTGGCGTACTTTTTCCCATTTCAGGTTGGGGTTGCCCATACGCCCTATGCCAATTCCAATTTGCCTGTTCCCACCAAAAACGGCCTCGTAATTATTCATAATTTCATCCGCCTGGTAGGCATTTATTTCGGAGTTGCCGGTTTCACCATAACTCGTTCTCAGCTTTAAGTTAGATACAAACGATACATTTTGCATAAAATCCTCTTCCGTCACTTTCCAGGCCAATGCTGCAGACGGGAAGAACGCGTAACGGTTATTGGTTCCGAATTTAGATGATCCGTCCTGGCGCCCTGTAACGGTCACCAGATACTTGTTCAGTAAGGTATAGTTCACCCTTCCAAAGTAGGATTGCAATCCGTAGGCGGTTGCTACTGAGCTGGGAGCCTGTATCACAGCGCCGACACCCAGGTTATTTACATTATAAAAGTTATCAAAATAGTCCTGGCTGCGGGCTATTGCTTCATACCTGTTTACATGCTGCCATGATATACCCGCCATTGCATTTAAGTTGTGCACACCAAACGACTTATTGTAAGTAAGATAGTTCTCGAACTGCCACGAATTAAACCTGTTGTTGTTAACCACCGCATTTCCGTTGGAAGAAATGTATTGCAAATCCCTTCCGTTATAGTTATCCAGTCGCTGGTTAATAACATTGGTACCCAATGTTGACCGAAGCTCAAGCCCCTCAGCAAGCTTAATATTAGCATACATATTTCCCAGCAAGGTTTGGGTACGCAGGTAATAAGACCTTTCTTCGATCACCCTTAACGGACTGTCTCCTCCTTCCATGCCCGGGTAATCCCTGTTGCGTCCCCAGGCCCCGTCAGCATATTTAACCGGTATAAACGGAAGCGCTTCCAGTACCTGCCGCATGACCGTGATACCTCCTCCTCCTAAAATATCTATCTGCCGGTCTGTTTGATCAGTGTATCCCATATTTCCTCCTACTTTCAACCAGCTTTTGATCTCGGAATCGAATACAAAACGGGCAGCGTATCTCTTGATCCAGGATCCTGTTACAATACCATTTTCATTACGATAATTGAGGAACCCGCCATAACTGCCTTTTTCATTACCGCCTGTAAGCCCCAACTGATGGTTCTGGGTAAATGCTTTCCTGAAAGTTTCTTTCTGCCAGTCAGTTTCATACAAATTGTTCCCGTTAGCGTCAAACAATAACGGATCATTTCTTTTTGTTCTTGGGTCTACATACTTTCCATCTGCCCAGCCCTGGGGATCAAACTTCTGGGCATTGGCATAAGCAATATCTTCTACCTCAAAGAATTCCTTTGAATTCAGCACTGCCAGTTTTTTAGGAGCTACCCCAACGCTGAAGTCACCGTCGTAAGAAAGCCTTCCACCTCCGGTAGAACCTCTTTTGGTAGTTACCAGTATTACACCATTGGCACCACGGGCACCGTATATAGCTGTAGAGGAAGCATCTTTTAATACCTCGATGGACTGGATATCGTTCGGGTTGAGGTAATCAATAGGCGTACTACCGTTTTGCAAACCGGCGGAATTTAATATCACCCCGTCTATTACATATAGGGGATCGTTGGCAACACTGATAGAGGTAGCTCCCCGGATACGGATATTGGCGCGGCCGCCCGGACGTCCGGAATTAGACGATACGTTCACACCGGTTACCCGTCCTGACAGGTTCTGGTTCAACGAAGCCGCGGGACGCTCCTGCAGCGACTCACTCCTTACCGTTCCAACGGCACCTGTTAAGTCTGATTTTTTTCTTGTACCATACCCTACAACCACCACATCTTCAAGCTCTCCCATCCCGGATTCAACCAGCTGTATATTCAGCTCTGTAAGACCTTTTATCGCTACTTCCTGTGTAGCAAAACCTACAAAGCTTACCACCAGTGTACCGTTTTCGGAGGCATTGATGGCAAATCTGCCATCGGCGTCTGTGGTAGTTCCGTTAGTAGTGCCTTTAACGGTAATGGATACTCCTTCCAGTGGCTCTCCCGTGGTAGAAGTTACCCTTCCCCTTATATCTGCTGCATTTTCAACAGCAGGCTTCTCTTTGTCTTTTTCATTTTTGTTTCCTGCATATGCAAGTTGGCTGCATGTAAAAAATAACAACAGCAGTAACCCTGTCAACATTTTTTTATGGTGTGAATTTGCTGTCCGGAATTTGCTGCGGGAAAATATTTTCAAAAGAAATCCCTTTTGCATAATGAATGTTTTGTGTAAATAAAATAATGAATGGAAAACGTATTTCAGGAGCGACCTTAGGGTCCATTGATATTATTCATAAGCAACCAGTTTAAAATGAATAAAAAAGTTCTTTCGGTCTATGGGAAACAATGAACTGCCCCCTCCCAGTAGGAGTTATAACTGACCTGCCATAAAAAATAAAAAGTGGTAATTACGTGGACCGGAAATACGGTGTAAAAGATAAATGGTTCATACAGCTTCGTTTTGGTATAAAAGATACTTAAGGCACTAAAAGTAAATACTATATATAGTATAACCATCCTGCACCTACACGATTGATCTTTCTGCCGGCTGGGTGCATCTGCGATGAAAACAAGGCCTGTATTGATTTTCAGCAGTGGCAATATGACAACAGTTGTATATTACCCGGCCAATTTATGTTTATTTAAAATATTAAGAAGTGAAGATAAGGTAAGTCCTGATCCCCTTACCTTATATCAAGTTCCTTTCCGGCATCCGGCTATTGTTTTGCTTTAGCCAAAAATGGGCTATTTTTGGTGCCAAATATTCCCCTGTTGGTATGAAAAATGCGCTGCTGTTCCTTGTTTTTTCCCTGTGGTTCGCAGGTGTACATGCTCAAGTATGTCCACAGCCCTTTAAAGTTGTTGTACTGGGTTCCTCTACCTCTGTAGGAACGGGCGCTTCTCCTACCTCCAACTCTTATGTCGCATTGTTACGCAGCTACCTGCAAACTTCTGTAAATGCCGGTTGCCAGGTCATAAACCTGGCGGTGGGTGCGACCACTACCTATAACATACAGCCCAGCTCCTTCACCCCTCCTTCCCCTTTTACAGTAGATCCTGCCAAAAATATTGAGGCAGCAGTTGTTGCAAACCCGGATGCGATCCTTATAAACTTTCCTTCTAATGACGCAGCGAATAGTATCCCTATAGAAACCCAGAAAGCCAATTTTACCAGGGTGGTAGATTATGCCACAGATCACAATGTCCCCGTCTGGATCACCTCTACCCAGCCCAGGGATAATTTTTCGCAAGCCCAAAGAAACATGCTGATAGAAATGCGGGACTGGCTCCAGGTCACATTTGGCAATAAATATATTGATTTCTGGACCGGCCTGGCACAACCGGACGGTAGGATAGAGCCCGCATATAACTACGATAACATACACCTGAATAACGCGGGACATGCCATTCTCTTCGACAGGGTGAAAAACAGCAGCCTGATCACCGAAGTGTGCGACCGGGTATTGCCCATCACCTTTTCGGATTTCAAACTGAAAGCAGAATATGAGAACGTATTGCTGACCTGGGATGCAAGCCACCTGGAACCGGCAACATTTGTAATTCAATACAGCAAAAGCGGCACCAGCGAGTGGACAAATGCGGGAGAAGTAAATGTTAACCCGAACGGGCAAAGCGCCGGCTCTTTTTCCTATTTGCATTCCAATGCGGTATCCATCAGCACCGTTTTGTTTTACCGGATCGCAGCAGTTCACCTAAATGGTAACACGATCTATAGCGATACACAGCGGATACAACTGGAAACGCCCAAAATACCTTACACGGTTCATGGCGCCAATAACCAGATCATTATACGCAGGAGAACAACAAAAAACCTGCATTATATACTCTACGACATCAATGGTAAAATAATAGAAAAAAACACCTTGTCATCCGATCTGAAGATTATTCCCATAGTTTCCGGAGGTATTTACATTCTGAAGATAAAGGATGAAAGCGGCAGGGATTGGATAAAAAAGGTTTCCTTGTAATTATCCACATTCGGTGGGTGTATGTTTTTTTGTACGCAATAAAAAAACTGTAACTTTGCACGACCTCAGAGCAATTTTTCAATTAGTTTAATTAAGGTCAATTTTTTACTGCTTTGCGCTATGCGGAAAGTTGGTATATTTTTTTTATAATTTATTTGAAAACATGGCCAAGTACATTTTTGTTACCGGTGGCGTAACATCTTCTTTGGGAAAGGGAATCATATCTGCATCGTTGGCAAAGCTGCTGCAGGCACGTGGTTTAAAGGTCACCATACAAAAATTTGACCCCTATATCAACATAGATCCCGGAACGTTAAACCCGTATGAACATGGGGAATGTTATGTTACGGAAGACGGCGCCGAAACAGATCTTGATCTCGGGCACTATGAAAGGTTTTTAAATATTTACACTTCTCAATCAAATAATGTAACCACAGGCCGCATTTATCAGACTGTTATCAATAAAGAGAGGGAAGGCGCCTACCTTGGCAAAACAGTTCAGGTGATCCCGCATATCACAGATGAGATAAAGCGGCAGATGCTGCTGCTGGGCAAAAAGGGCTACGACATCGTAATTACTGAATTGGGCGGTACGGTAGGCGATATAGAAAGCCTTCCGTTCATCGAGGCTGTGCGCCAGTTGCAATGGGAATTACCGGAAGAAGACTGCCTGATCATCCATCTCACGTTGGTACCATACCTGAAAGCGGCCAAGGAATTAAAGACCAAACCAACCCAGCACAGTGTAAAACTGTTAAGCCAGGAGGGTGTAAATCCTGATATTATCGTTTGCAGAACGGAAAGGTCCCTCACACCGGAGCTAAGGCGAAAAATTGCCCTGTTCTGTAACGTAAAGCCCGACGCGGTGATCGAAGCTGCCGATGCTTCCACTATTTATGAAGTTCCCCTGATGATGATGCGGGAAAAGCTGGACCTGATCTGTCTTAAAAAGCTGAACATCACGAACTATAAGGAGCCGGAACTGGCAAAATGGAAAGAGTTCCTGGATAAGTTGAAATATCCCAAAGGCAAGGTAAATATCGGGCTGATCGGAAAATATATCGAGCTGCAGGATGCTTACAAATCGATCCTTGAAGCTTTTATCCATGCGGGTGCCATAAATGAATGCAGCGTGAATGTAGTAAATATCCACAGCGAGTTCATCAGCCAGGAAAATGTAGCGGAAAAACTGAGCTCGCTGGACGGGCTGCTGGTGGCGCCTGGTTTTGGTGTAAGGGGTATTGAGGGGAAAATTATAGCAGTGAAACATGCCAGGGAAAACGGGCTGCCCTTTTTCGGTATTTGCCTGGGCATGCAGATGTCCGTCACAGAATTTGCGCGGAATGTTCTTAACCTGAAAGATGCCCATTCCACAGAAATGGAAGCTAATACCCCCTACCCCGTCATAGACCTGATGGAAGATCAGAAAGAGGTCACCAATAAGGGAGGAACCATGCGGCTGGGCTCTTATCCCTGTACGCTGAAACCCGGTACACTGGCACAAAAGATATACGGTACAGAACATATTACCGAAAGGCACAGACACCGCTGGGAATTTAATAATAACTACCTGGAGTTGTTCGAATCAAAGGGTATGACAGCCAGCGGGAGGAACCCGGAAAATGGACTGGTGGAAATTGTTGAGTTAACTAACCACCCTTTCTTTGTTGGCGTACAATACCACCCGGAACTAAAGAGTACGGTAGAGAGCCCGCATCCGTTGTTTGTTGCCTTTATCAACGCCGCCAGACATTATGCAGATGAAAAAAACATAAAACCGCATACAACCGTGCAAAGTGAGTCGCTACAGGCGTGATCTTATCCGTTTTTCATTTGAAACTATATCTCCTATTAAACCAAAAGTTTAGTCAAAGGTATTACCTTTGCCCACTCAAATTTTAAGGAAAAATGCAGTTTGACAAGAATGCTGTTATCGGGTTTGCCCTGCTTGGATTGATGTTCATGGGATTTTTTTATTTTACAAGGCAGGGGCAGACAGACCTGGAAAAAGAACAAAAACGTATACAGGACTCCATAGCGCTTACACAACCTAAAATAGACAGTAACCTGGTTCGCCGCGATTCCATGCACAGGGAAACCAGGGAAAGGATAGCCTCCGCCGGCCAGTTCAATGCGGATGGGGAAGAAAAAGAAGCAGTACTGGAAAACGAAGTGCTGAGAATCGTTTTCTCCAATAGGGGCGGACAACCCAGGCAGGTGGCGTTGAAGCAATACAACTCGATTGACAGCCAGGCTGTTAAGCTGGTTGAAGGTAACTTTGACAAGATCACTTACCCCATCAACACTTCTTCTAACAGGGCTATCCAGGTAAACGACCTGTATTTTGAAGGCGGAGAAGTAAAAACCGTGGAAAACGGGCAGTCAATTTCATATACCCTGACTGATTCATCCGGTCAAAGCATCACCCATACATATACCATCAAAAAAGATGATTATATGCTGGATTGGGTAATAGATGTTTCCGGCGCCAATACCCTTTTTACGCAAAACAGCATGAACCTGACCTGGCAAAACCAGCTTTGGCAGCATGAAAAAGATATTGTAACGGAAAAAAGAGAGACCCAGATCGGTTACTGGACAAAAGACGACTATGATTATTTTACACTTGGTCGTTCCTACAGCGAACAGTTCAATGCCCCGGTAAAATGGCTAAGCCTGAAGCAGAAATTCTTTAATTCCACTCTTATCGCGAAAAACGGGTTTGCTTCCGGTAGCGTTAATTGCACGGAAGAGCAGGACAGCACAGGCCTGATAACAGCAGCCACGGCAAACCTGAAAATAAACCTGCCTGCGGATAACAGTGTTTCCGTGCCTATGCAGATCTATTACGGGCCTAATGATTATAAGATCCTGAAAAATTACGACATAGGACTTCAAAATGTGATCAATCTCGGACAGGGCATTTATGCCTTTGTAAAATATATCAACAAGTGGCTGATCATGCCTGTGTTTGATTTCTTCACGAAGTTCTTCAGCAACTATGGCGTTGTGATTGACCTGCTTACCATATTCATCAGGTTGTTAACATCGCCGCTTGTATACAGCAGTTACCTCAGCGGCGCAAAAATGAAAGCTTTGCGTCCTGAACTGGATGTATTGAAGGCCAAGCTCAAAGATGATCAGCAGGCTTATGCCATGGAGCAGATGAAGCTGTTCAGGAGTGCCGGTGTTAACCCATTGGGCGGATGTATACCCGCGCTGCTGCAAATACCGATCTTTTTCTCATTGTATAGCTTTTTTAACGCATCCATCGATCTCAGGGGAAAAGACTTTTTATGGGCGACAGATCTTTCATCATACGACTCTATCCTGGATTTTGGCTTCAACATACCTTTTTATGGCAGCCACATCAGCTTATTTACCCTGCTGGCCACCGTTACCAGCTTGCTGATATCCATATACAGCATGGCGCAAACACCCACCCAGGATAACCCGATGCTGAAATATATGCCCTATATATTCCCGGTAATGCTACTGGGTATCTTCAACAGCCTGCCGGCCGCATTGACCTGGTATTATACTGTGTCCAATCTTATCACACTGGTACTCCAGTATATTATCCAGAATTTTATCATCGATCATGATAAGATTCTGGCCAAGCTGCAGGAAAACAAGAAAAAGCCCAAGACCAAAAGCAAATGGCAGGAACGGCTGGAACAGATGCAGGAAACCCAGAAGAAACTGCAGGATATGAAAAGCAAACAGCAACAAAAAGGGAAATAAGCCGTTTGAAGAGAAAATGACCGTCATATTTACCAGGTGTCAATACAACCTTCTTCGGTTATTTTCTATCTTTATTAAAAAAGAAGAATGTTTAGAGCAGCTCTGACCCTCCTGTTACTACCCGTCCTTTTGCAGGTACAGGCGCAAAAAGTATTGTCGGAAGGCACGATTGTATATTTTACTACCGTACAAACCGGAAGTAAAGAACCCCAGCTGGCGGATATGTTTGACGGTGTTACTACTACTATTTACCTGAAAAGCAACCAGAGCCGCACAGAGATGGTCACCCCCCTTGGTACCACCGTTACCCTGCAAAATGCCGCTAACGGAGAAGGAGCAGTCCTTAAAGAGTTTGGAAATCAGAAGCTTATGATCAATATGACCAAAAAGGACTGGCAGGAGATGAACAAAAAGTACGACGGCATCGTTTTTACCGACGATAATAAGGCTCCTTTAAAAAATATTGCGGGATATGACTGTAAAAAAGCCGTGGCAAAGCTAAAAGACGGCAGTAGCTTTATCGTATATTACACCACAGACCTCGCCACCGAGAACAAGGATTACGACTACCAGTTCAAAAACCTGCCTGGTTTTCCCCTGGAATATGAATCTACTGTCGGTAACTTCAAAGTACGGTATACCGCCTCTAAAATCAGCTTCGACCCGGTACCTGCGCAAAAGTTTAGCTTACCTAAAACAGGTTTCAGACAATTGACATTCGAGGAAAGTAAAAATCTTCAGAAATCGAATTAACGGTTTAAAGGCACTTTCTGATTAGGAGAAAGCGAAATAAAACCAGGCATTTTCACACCCTTCTGGCCTTTATAAGGAAGAATATACACCACATTTCCTTTTCTGTAAGTAACGATGGAATTGTTAGCAGCGGTACCAGAAGATGATAACGCCTTATTGTGGGATTGTGTAAAAGCTTCCTTACTGCTTATCCCGTAAGTATCCTTTATAGAAAAAGTAACAGATGACTTGATATCTGAAAATGAATTGGTTCCCTTTTTACCCTTATCCTCTCCGCCGGAGAAGAAACCAAAACCTGTAATGGCAAAAACACATTGTGTCACGGCAAAAAGGGCTGCCAATGCAACACCTATTTTAACAGATGACCTTAATATTTTCTCATTTTTTACCATAACTACAACAAATCTACAACTTTTTTTTAATTATACAACCACCCAACTGAAATAATACGTAAAAGCCGGAAATTTGTTACATAATACCCAAAAACTCATCGAAAAGTTGGATTTGTACGTACAAAACACTAATTTACCCCAACTTGATCTCCAATGAAAGAAAATCCGCAGGACTACGACCATGAAATTCGGGATTTATTAGCACAATTTGAGAAACTGCGACAGGGACAGTCTCACAGGTTCCTGGAAGAAGAAGCTTTTGAAAAAATCATAGATTATTTTGATGAAAGGGATAACCTGCCTATGGCACTTGAAGCGGCCGAAGCCGGTATGGAGCTTTTTCCCTACTCCGCATCGCTGATGGTGAAAAAAGCCGACCTGCTGATCGCCGGCAGAAAATACAACGAAGCGCTTACGTTACTGGAACAGGCGGAGATCTTCGACAGCACGGATATTGATATCTGCATCCTGAAAACCGACATTTTTCTGGCACTGGATGAACACGAGAAAGCAGTGGCCCTGCTGGAAAAAGCGCTGGAACAATTTGAAGGGGAAGAACGGATCAACCTGCTGTTTGAGCTTTCTGATGTATACGACGATTATGAAGAATTCGACAAGGTATTCGATTGCCTTGCCCATATTCTGGAAAGTGACCCATCCAATGAAGAGGCTCTTTACAAGATCTGTTTCTGGACAGATTTTACCGGGAGGAGCGAAGAAAGCATACGGCTTCACCAGCAAATAATCAACGAACTTCCTTACAATGAGCTTGCATGGTTTAACCTGGGAGCTGCTTTCCAGGGATTAAAGCTTTATGAAAAATCGGTGGATGCTTATAAGTATGCGATCGCTATCAATGAAAAGTTTGACTATGCGTACAGGAATATGGCGGACGCCTATATCAAGCTCAGAAAATACCGCGATGCTATTGAAGCGTTGGAAAAGGTGATAGAATTGTCCCGCCCGGAAGATGTTATTTACGAAGCGATCGGGTATTGTTATGACAAGCTCAAAAAATATGCACAGGCACGGTTTTACTATAAAAAAGCAGCACATTTAAATGCTGACGACAGTAAGATCTACTACAAAATAGCCTGCACCTATATCAACGAAATGTCATTGGGTAAGGCAATTCAATACCTTGAATCGGCAATACGGATTCACAAAATGCAGCCGGAATACAACCTGGCTATGGGAGAATGTCTTCTGGAACTCGGGAAGCCCAAAGAAGCAATTGTTTATTTCTCTAATGTAGTTAAAGCCCGCCCCAAAGGAGTAGGCGGATGGGAAGCCCTGATACGCTGCCTGTATTCCAATAACTTTCTGGAAGAAGCAATGGACCAGATCACCATTGCGATGGAGGTTGCGGGGGATAAGCCTATTTTTACTTTTTACAAGAGCGCTGTACTTTTTGCCGCCGGCAAAAGCAAGGAAGCCCTGCTGTTGTTGCATACGGCGATGGAAAAAGCGCCAAAAATGCTTAAAAAGTTCATAGAGCTGAACCCCACCATCCTGCAAAATCAGCAGGTAGTAGATGTGATCGCCTTTTACAGGAAAAAAAAGTCTTTCTAATCCGAAGTTTTCCATTTGCATTCCGGGAGGTGTTGAGAGACCTTAAACCACCCGGCATTATACTTCCTCGCTGTATGAATCGTCTGTATTAACAGCCCAGACGGAAGACTTATCTTTTCGTCCTTCCACAATAGCATCCACCGCAGCCATCGCTGTCAACATGCTGTGGTCAGTATTATTGTAACGATGCATACCATTTCTTCCTACAGGATACAGGTTTTCAACCTCGCTCAAAAATGCCTGCACTACCCCAAATTCTTTATAGCTGCCAAAATAGGATGGATATGCTTTTTTCACCCTTATCACTTTCGTTTTTAAAACAGCATCACGTTCAATGAGCTGTATCCTGTCCATTTCATCCACCGCAAATTCAGCGATGCCGTCATCAGACTGCTGCCAGAAGCTGTCTGTTTCATTGCAGAAATACTCCACCCCTATCCAGCACGTATCCGGGTCCTGTACCATCCCCGGGCTCCAGTTATGAAAAAACTGAACCCTTCCAGCCTGGATATCCTTTTCCTGGATGTAGATCCAGTTATCCGTTATATCATTACGACGTGCTCTTTGACAGAGAATACCCACAATAAGGAAATCACGGTATTCCAACGATCTTGCTACGGAGGCAACCTTATCCGTGACCCTGAGGCCCTGTATTTTTTCAACGAGCTCTCTTACCGGCATAGAAGAAAAAAACAAATCGCCCCGGTATACTGTAGTCAGGCCGGTGTGGCGATCTGTAGCCGTAACGGATGTGATATTCCGGTCTCCGTCTCCGGATATTTTTGTTATGCTGGTGTTGAGCAGTATCTCTCCTCCCATATCCCGGACAGACTTTGCAACTGTTTCCCACATTTGCCCAGGACCATACATAGGGTATAAAAACTGTTCTATCAGGCTTGTTTTTGTCTTTGCCTGTCTTATATCTTTATCCCGGAAAAAAACTGATCGCAACGCATGTTTTACCACTCCTGCAACGTCCAGGCTTTTCACACGCTGACGCCCCCAGTCCGCCGGTAGCTGATCACACGGCACACCCCACACTTTTTCAGTATAATCTTTAAAAAAGGTATAGTACAGCTCTTCTCCAAACTGGTTCTTAAAAAACTGTTCCAGGTTTATTTCCGGCCGGAGGGGAAACAGCCTGCGCTTACCATAGGAAAATGCTATTTTTATTACTTTAGTTATACCCAGCCCCCTAAGCGTCTTCCCTGTCAGCTGCAAAGGATAATCAAAGAACTGGTTTGCATGAAAGATCCTCGACTTCCTGGGGCGCAACAACATTACTGCATCCTTATCGGTTGCGGCCGGCAAAGAAGTACCGATCTCAGCTGTTTTATTCTGATACCTGATCGACAGGTTTTTCCCTGCGCTGTTTGCCAGGGGAAGAAAGCGGAACCACCAGTCAACAACTCTTTGCGACTTTGAGAAAAAGCGATGTCCCCCGATATCTATCCTGTTTCCATCTACATTTATGGTTTTCGATAAGCCGCCTACCTGGCTATCCTGCTCAATCAGTACAGGTATGATATCTGTCCGGGTAAGCAATTCGTATGC